>NZ_BAAANT010000040.1:0-57686 GCF_039529945.1 Kitasatospora kazusensis
TCCAACGCCTCGAAGAACCTCGCCTTCAAGCCCTCAAAATCCACGATCCCCGCAACTCCCTGAATCCAGGGTGTTGCGGGGATCGCTAGAACCTGCCAGCTGGTGTGCGGGGGCCGTTCGCGTACCCGCGCCGTTCGCATGCCCGGCCCGGGGCCGTTCCGCCCCGGGCGCCACCGGCCGCGCCGGTCGGACGGCGCCGGTCAGGCGGAGTCGGGCTCCAGCTCCTGCTCCCGCTTGTTGCGGACCATCGAGGTCGCCAGGGCCGCGCCGATGAAGGCGACGCCGATCAGGCCGGTGACGATCTCCGGGACGTGGTACTTGATCGAGGCGAGCAGGATCAGCGCCAGCGCGCCGATCGCGTAGTGGGCGCCGTGCTCCAGGTAGACGTAGTCGTCCAGGGTGCCCTTGCGGACCAGGTAGACCGTCAGGGAGCGGATGTACATGGCGCCGATGCCCAGGCCCAGGGTGATCTGGAAGATGTTCTGGGAGATCGCGAAGGCGCCGACCACGCCGTCGAAGGAGAACGAGGCGTCGAGCACCTCCAGGTACAGGAACAGGAAGAACGCGGCCTTCCCGGCCACCAGGACGATCGGCTTGCCGCTCTTGGCGGCCTCCTCCTCGGCGGCCTCCTCGTCCTCCAGGCCGGACTCGAAGACGCCGGAGAGGCCGTTGACGGCGAGGTAGGTGGCGAGGCCGAGCAGGCCGGCCAGCAGAACCGTTTCGGCGTGCTCACCGGCGAACAGGTTGGCCGACAGGGCCAGCAGCACCAGGGCGATCACCGAGGAGAGCGCGTCCAGCTTGCCGATCCGCTCCAGCGGCCGCTCCAGCCAGCCGAGCCAGTTGAACTCCTTCTCCTCCAGTATGAAGTCGAGGAAGATCATCAGCAGGAAGATCCCGCCGAAGGCGGCGATCGCCGGGTTGGCCAGTGCCAGGAATTCACCGTAGGTGTGGCCGTCGTGCGTCTTGGAGGAGTCCAGCGCCAGGTCGATCACGGTGGCCGGATTCAGATGTGCCGTCAGGCCCACCACCAACAGCGGGAAGACCAGCCGCATACCGAAAACGGCGATCAGGACGCCGACGGTCAGAAAGATCTTCTGCCAGAACGGGTTCATCCGCTTCAGGACGGTGGCATTGACGACCGCATTGTCGAACGACAGCGAGATCTCAAGGACGGAGAGGATCAGGACGACGCCGAATCCCTGGGCTCCCCAGATCAGTCCTGCGGCGATCAAGCCGACGACCGTGATGGCGAAGGACCATCCGAATGTGCGGAGGAACACGGAGTCAGTTACCTTTCGAATTTCAGGCGGCCCGGCCCCGCGCGCCCCGGCCGGGATGGATTCCCGACCAGGACGATCCGGCGCCCGGAACCACCCATGACAGGGGCTTTACTGTACGTTTACCCCGAAGTCCAGAGCGATACCACGCAAGCCGGAGGCGTAACCCTGGCCGACCGCGCGGAACTTCCACTCGCCCTGGTATCGGTAGAGCTCGCCGAAGATCATCGCCGTCTCACTGGAGGCGTCCTCGGTGAGGTCGTAGCGGGCGATCTCCTGGCCGTCGGTGACGTTGACGACCCGGATGTAGGCGTTGGCGACCTGCCCGAAGCTCTGCAGGCGGGCCTCGGCATCGTAGATCGAGACGGCGAAGACCACCTTGTCGACCTGCACCGGCACCTGCTCCAGCCGGACCACGACCACCTCGTCGTCGCCCTCGTCACCGCCGGTGAGGTTGTCACCCAGATGCTCGACCGAGCCCTCCGGGCTCTTCAGGTTGTTGTAGAACACGAAGTACTCGTCGCCCATCACCCGCCCGCCGCTGCAGAGCAGGGCGCTGGCGTCGAGGTCGAAGGGGGCACCGGTGGTCGAGCGGGCGTCCCAGCCCAGGCCGATCTGGACCTGCGTCAGGTTCGGCGCGGCCTTGGTGAGCGAGACGTTCCCGCCCTTCGCGAGCGTGACACTCATGGCTGTACTTCCTCCAGTTCCCCCGTCGCCGGGGCTCCGTCATCACGGCACGCGACTCTCGCGTGCCCCACGGTGCCGCGGTCGGGCTCACCAAGGTGTATGCCATCGCGGTCCGTGACGGGTACTTACCGACCCGCTGAACTTGCTGAACTCCGCACCTCAGAGCCCCGGGAACCGACCGGTAACCAGCCCGGCGGCGGGCCGGCGGCAGGCCGGCGAGGGCCCGGAGACAGCAGAGGGCCGGGGCCGGCCGGAGCACGTGATGCGCTCCGGCCGGCCCCGGCCCACCAGACTATGCGTCAGGCCCCGGGGTCAGACATTCACCCCGAAGTCCTGCGCGATGCCGCGCAGGCCGGAGGCGTAGCCCTGGCCGATGGCCCGGAACTTCCACTCCTCGCCGTTGCGGTACAGCTCGCCGAAGACCATCGCGGTCTCGGTGGAAGCGTCCTCGGAGAGGTCGTAGCGGGCGATCTCGACGTTGTCGGCCTGGTTCACCACACGGATGAACGCGTTCCGGACCTGGCCGAAGTTCTGCTGGCGGTTCTCGGCGTCGTAGATCGAGACCGGGAAGACGATCTTCGTGACGTCCCGGGGCACCGTCGCCAGGTTGACCTTGATCGCCTCGTCGTCGCCCTCGCCCTCGCCGGTGAGGTTGTCCCCGGTGTGCTGGACGGAGCCGTCCGGGCTGGTGAGGTTGTTGAAGAAGACGAAGTTGCCGTCCGAGCCGACCTTGCCGGCCTCGTTGCAGAGCAGCGCGCTGGCGTCGAGGTCGAAGTCGGATCCGGTGGTGGTGCGGACGTCCCAGCCGAGGCCGACGAGCACGGCCGTCAGACCGGGCGCCTCCTTGGTGAGCGAGACATTGCCGCCCTTGCTAAGGCTGACACCCACTTGTCCTCCAAGAATCGGGAGGCACGCCCTGGTGCCCCCGGTGGTGCGGTCCCAGCCGCCCGGCCGTCCGCTCGGACGGACGCCCCGGTGACTGTCTCCTGTCAACGGCCCGATCGTAGTACCGGGTTCCCCGGTTCGAACGTGACGGGGCCGTATCCGGCGGTTCGCGTCGGACCGGCCCTCGGCCATGGGCCGCCGGAGGGACCCGGCCCGCGGCGGCAGGGGCAGTCGGGCGGCAGGGGCAGTCCGCCTCGCCTGTGCGGGGGCGCCGGAGACGGCCCCGGCCCGGCGCGGCCGCGACCCGTACGTCCGACACCTGGCGGAGTCGATCGGTACGCGGTCACGGCGGGGCCGGGCCGGGGGGTGCCCTACGGGCGGTCGGAGCGCTGCTCAGAGCGCGTCGACGGCCTCGAGGTAGGCCTGCTCGTCGCGGGCGTCCGGGAGGCCGTTGACGATCGACCAGCGCACCACGCCGGTCTTGTCGATCACGAAGGTGCCACGCACCGCGCAGCCCTTCTCCTCGTCGAAGACGCCGTACGCCTGGGCGACCCCGCCGTGCGGCCAGAAGTCGGAGAGCAGCGGGTACGCCAGCTCCTCCTGCTCGGCGAAGACCCGGAGGGTGAACGGCGAGTCGACGGAGACCGCGAGCACCTGGACGGAGTCGTTCTGCAGGCGCGGCAGCTCCTTCTGGATCGCGCACACCTCGCCCGTGCAGACACCGGTAAAGGCGAACGGGTAGAAGACCAGGACGACGTTCTTCTCGCCCTGGAAGTCGGAGAGCTTGACCAGCTCGCCGTGCTGGTTCTTCAGCTCGAAGTCCGGAGCCTGGGTGCCGACCTCGATGGCCATGGTGGGACCTTCCTGAACGGGTGCAATCGGATGCGATCGGCCGTACGGGCACCGCCCGGGACATCGGCGGCGGACGTACGGACGTACGGACGGCCGCGCAGGAGGCCGGCGAGGGGCGCGGCGACGCCGCGGTTCCCGCCGCTGCCGCACGGCCGGGACCGAACGGCACCTGGCGGGCGGCATCGCCCGTCGTCGGCCGGTCGGTCCTAGGCATCCTTGCATCCGTTCGGGGTGGTTACGCCGAACGAGTGAGACTGATGGCTCCACACCCCCATGATTTCGCCCTGGGTGAACAGTTCAGCGGGCGGCTCCTCCAGGTCGGCCGGGGAAACGCCCCGGCCCCGCTGGAGGAAGCTCCAACGGGGCCGGGGGTGGACTTGGGGGAGGCTCAGCGCTTGCCGGTCTTGGCCGCCTTCGGGGAGGCCAGGCGGGTGCCCATCCAGTCCTTGGCGAGGGACGCCGAGCTGGTCTGGGCGAGACCGGCCGTGCTGGCGGCATCGGCGATCTCGTGCGCCTCGACGTGCCCGTCACGGCCCGTCTTGGGGGTCAGCAGCCACACCAGGCCGCCGTCCGCCAGGTACTCAAGGGCATCGACGAGGGAGTCGGTGAGATCCCCGTCATCTTCGCGGTGCCACAGCAGGACGGCGTCGGCGACGTCGTCGTAGTCCTCGTCGACGAGTTCGGTGCCAGTGACCTCCTCGATGCCCTCACGGAGCTCCTGGTCACAGTCTTCGTCGTACCCGAGCTCCTGGACGATCTGGCCCTCTGCGAAGCCGAGACGGTGCGCCGGGTTGGACTTGTCCGCGGGGTCCGCGGTCGCGCTCACGGGAATAACCTCCAGTATTCGGCTCGGCATCCATGCCGAGTCTGTGGCCGTAGTCCACACGGGACAGGCGGTTCGCGCAAGTACCCGCCCCCCGATCCCACCCAAAGGTTGACGTCTCACACCAAGACACGCCGCTGGGTGTGTCAGGAATCACACCGATTTGCCCTGTTCCGTACGTCCCCATGATGCTGCACGGGCCGACCGATCGGAGACCTCCGTCCGGGGCCGCCGGCCGGACCACCGGCGGGGACCGACCGGGCCGAGCACCTGACCGAGATGCGAACGGCATTCGGGCTACGCCTCCCGGCGGGCGTAGAGTCTCCTGTTGGCCCTCACCTCGACCGGCCGCCATCGGACGGTCGAGAGCCTGAAAAACCTCAGGTACAGGTCGGACCACCTCTTCGTAAACACCCGGTGGCGAGCGGACGGCAGAGTCGCCCGAAGTGCGCCATCCAGCCGGTCCACCCATGGAATCCCAATGGGCGGAACGGTTACCCATCGGTAGAGATGACGGATCTCCGAGTTGCGGTACACGATGGAGGCGGCGCGACACACCTCAGACCGACAGTGAAGGAACAGCGTGGCTTCCGGATCCGATCGCAACCCGATCATCATTGGCGGCCTTCCGAGTCAGGTCCCGGACTTCGATCCCGAGGAGACCGCGGAATGGCTGGAGTCGCTCGACGCGGCCATCGACGAGCGGGGGCGTGAGCGCGCCCGTTACCTGATGCTCCGCCTGATCGAGCGCGCCCGCGAGAAGCGTGTCGCCGTGCCCGAGATGCGCAGCACGGACTACGTCAACACCATCGCCACCAAGGACGAGCCGTTCTTCCCCGGCAACGAGGAGATCGAGCGCAAGGTCCTCAACGCGACCCGCTGGAACGCGGCCGTGATGGTGTCCCGGGCGCAGCGCCCGGGGATCGGCGTCGGTGGCCACATCGCCACCTTCGCCTCGTCCGCGTCGCTGTACGACGTGGGCTTCAACTACTTCTTCCGGGGCAAGGACGCGGACGGCGAGTCCGGCGACCAGATCTTCTTCCAGGGCCATGCCTCCCCCGGCATCTACGCCCGCGCGTTCCTGCTGGACCGGCTGAGCGAGCGCCAGCTCGACTCGTTCCGCCAGGAGAAGTCGAAGGCGCCGTACGGCCTGTCGAGCTACCCGCACCCCCGGCTGATGCCGGACTTCTGGGAGTTCCCGACCGTCTCGATGGGCCTCGGTCCGCTCGGCGCGATCTACCAGGCGCGGATGAACCGCTACCTGGAGCACCGGGGCATCAAGGACACCTCCGACTCGCACGTGTACGCCTTCCTGGGCGACGGCGAGATGGACGAGCCCGAGTCGCTGGGCCAGCTGTCGCTGGCCGCGCGCGAGGGCCTGGACAACCTCACCTTCGTGGTCAACTGCAACCTGCAGCGCCTCGACGGCCCGGTCCGCGGCAATGGCAAGATCATCCAGGAGCTGGAGTCGCAGTTCCGCGGCGCCGGCTGGAACGTCATCAAGCTGATCTGGGACCGCAGCTGGGACCCGCTGCTCGCCCAGGACCGCGACGGCGTGCTGGTGAACAAGATGAACACCACCGTCGACGGCCAGTTCCAGACGTACGCCACCGAGACCGGCGCGTACATCCGCGACCACTTCTTCGGCGGCGACCTGCGCCTGCGCGCGATGGTCGAGAACATGACCGACAAGCAGATCCAGCACCTGGGCCGCGGCGGTCACGACCACGCCAAGGTCTACGCGGCGTTCAAGGCGGCCCGCGAGCACGTCGGCCAGCCGACCGTGATCCTCGCCCAGACCGTCAAGGGCTGGACGCTCGGCCCGAACTTCGAGGGCCGCAACGCGACCCACCAGATGAAGAAGCTGACGACCGAGGACCTCAAGCGCTTCCGCGACCGGCTGCACCTGCCGATCACGGACAAGCAGCTCGACGAGGGCTACCCGCCCTACTACCACCCGGGCAAGGACTCCGAAGAGATCCAGTACATGCACGACCGCCGCAAGGAGCTGGGCGGCTACATGCCGACCCGCAAGGTGCGGCCGCGCATGCTGGAACTCCCGGGCGACGACGCCTACAAGGCGGTCAAGAAGGGTTCCGGCAACCAGACCATCGCCACCACCATGGCGTTCGTCCGGGTGCTCAAGGACCTGATGCGGGACAAGGGCATCGGCAACCGCTTCGTGCCGATCGCGCCCGACGAGTACCGCACCTTCGGCATGGACTCGCTCTTCCCGTCGGCGAAGATCTACAACCCGCTCGGCCAGACCTACGAGTCGGTCGACCGCGATCTGCTGCTGGCGTACAAGGAGTCCCCGACCGGCCAGATGCTGCACGACGGCATCTCCGAGGCCGGCTGCACCGCCTCGCTGATCGCCGCCGGCTCGTCCTACGCCACGCACGGCGAGCCGCTGATCCCGGTCTACGTCTTCTACTCGATGTTCGGGTTCCAGCGCACCGGTGACCAGTTCTGGCAGATGGCCGACCAGCTCTCGCGCGGCTTCGTGATCGGCGCGACCGCCGGCCGTACGACGCTGACGGGTGAGGGCCTGCAGCACGCGGACGGCCACTCGCAGCTGCTCGCCTCGACCAACCCGGGCGTCGTCGCGTACGACCCCGCGTACGGGTTCGAGATCGCGCACATCATGCAGGACGGCATCAAGCGGATGTACGGCGCCACTGCCGAACACCCGCACGGCGAAGACGTCTTCTACTACATGACGGTCTACAACGAGCCGATCAAGATGCCGGCCGAGCCCGAGAACGTCGACGTCGAGGGCATCCTCAAGGGTCTGCACAAGTACGCGCCGGCCACGGCGGGCCAGATCAAGGCGCAGATCCTCGCCTCGGGCGTGGCGGTGCCGTGGGCCCTGGAGGCCCAGCGCATCCTCGCCGAGGAGTGGAACGTGGCGGCCGACGTCTGGTCGGCGACCTCCTGGAACGAGCTGCGCCGCGACGCGGTGGAGGTCGAGGAGTTCAACCTGCTGCACCCGGAGGAGCCGCAGCGCGTCCCGTACGTGACGGCCAAGCTCCAGGACTCCGAGGGCCCGTTCGTCGCCGTGTCCGACTGGATGCGCGCGGTGCCGGACCAGATCTCCCGCTGGGTGCCGGGTGCCTGGCAGTCGCTGGGTGCGGACGGCTTCGGCTTCGCCGACACCCGTGGCGCTGCCCGCCGCTTCTTCCACATCGACGCGCAGTCGGTGGTCCTGGGTGTGCTCACCGAGCTCGCCAAGCAGGGCAAGGTCGAGCGGCACGCGCTGAAGGAGGCGATCGACCGCTACCAGCTGCTGGACGTGGCCGCCGCCGACCCGGGCGCCGCGGGCGGCGAGGCCTGATCGGCCGCCGCATCGCATGAGTGACCGAGGGCCGGACTCCTTTCGAGGAGTCCGGCCCTCGGGCTTGTGTTCGACGGGTGAAGGGCGGGCGTGGCTCACCCGGCCGCCGGACGGCAGCCGGTAGCCATGACGGGTGACCGTCTCCATCGCCCTGTTCACCCAGGACCTCCGCCTGCACGACAACCCGGTGCTGCGCGCCGCCCTCGCCTCGGCCGAGGAGGTCGTCCCGCTGTTCGTGCTCGACGAGTCCGTCGAGGCCACCGGGTTCGCCGTCCCCAACCGGGCCGCCTTCCTGGCCGGCTGCCTGGCCGACCTGGACGCCGGACTGCGGGCCCGCGGCGGCCGGCTGGTGGTCCGGCGCGGCGAGGCCGTCGCCGAGACCGCCCGGCTGGCGGCGCTGACCGGCGCCGCCGAGGTGCACGTCGCGGCCGGGGTGAGCGCCTTCGCCCAACGCCGGGAGACCCGCCTCCGGGAGGCGCTCGGCGGGCGGTTGCGGGTGCACGACGCGGTGCTGACCGCGCTGGCCCCCGGCGCGGTCGTACCCGCCGGGAAGGACCACTACGCGGTCTTCACCCCGTACCTGCGCGCCTGGCAGCGGGCGGAGCGCCGGGGCCCGGTGGCGGCGCCGCGCACCGTCCGCGTCCCGGCCGGGGTCGAGGGCGTCGCCGTACCCGCCACCGCCGCCTCCTCCCCCGGGCTGGCCGAGGGCGGCGAGAGCGTGGGCCGGCGGCTCTGGCAGCGCTGGTCGGTGGACCGGTACGAGGAGCTGCACGACGACCTCGCGGGCGACGGGACGTCACGGCTCTCCCCCTACCTGCACTTCGGCTGCCTCTCGGCGACCGAACTGGCGCACCTCGCCGGGCAGCGCGGCGGCGCGGGCGCCGAGGCCTTCGTCCGGCAGCTGGTCTGGCGGGACTTCCACCACCAGGTGCTGGCGGCCCGCCCGGAGTGCGCCCGGGCCGACTACCGCCCCAGGAACGACGGCTGGCACCGGGACACCGCCGAACTCGACGCCTGGAAGGCCGGCCGCACCGGCTACCCGATCGTGGACGCCGGGATGCGGCAGCTGGCCCACGAAGGCTGGATGCACAACCGGGCCCGGCTGCTGACGGCGAGCTTCCTCGCCAAGACGCTCTACCAGGACTGGCGGGCGGGCGCCGCGCACTTCCTCTCGCTGCTGGTCGACGGCGACATCGCGAACAACCAGCTCAACTGGCAGTGGGTGGCCGGCACCGGCACCGACACCCGCCCGAACCGGGTGCTCAACCCGCTCGCCCAGGCCAGGCGCTTCGACCCGGACGGGGCGTACGTGCGCCGCTGGGTCCCCGAACTCGCCCACGTACCCGGCTCCGCCGTGCACCGCCCGTGGCTGCTGGACCGGCGCCCGGACTACCCCGGGCCGATCGTGGACCTGGCGGTCGGCCGCTTCCAGCAGGGCCGGGGTCACTAAGACCGACCGGCACATGGTGGGTGGAGGAAGGAGCGGCGTCCGGGCCGAGTCTGGGCGGTGCCGACGAGGAAGTAGCAGCGGAGCTGCGGCGACTGAGGAGAAGCCGTCCAGGCGACAGCCCGGGCGTCGCGACGCCGCCCACCATGTGCCGGTCGGTCTAAGGCGGGCCGGGCCCGGTGCGCACGGCAGGAGCAGTCCGGCGGGACAGCGGCGCGCGGCGGGCGCAAGAATCCGTATACGAGTCATCCCCGCACGGCAAGGAGAAGAGCATGCGGGACGAGATCATCGCGAGGGCCGGGTTCCTGCTCGGGGATCTGCACCTGCCGCCCCCCGACGCCCAACTGCGGCTCAAGGACTACTTCCCCGACCTCGAACTGGAGGAGCGCGTCCGGTACGTCCGGGAGGCCCGGGAGCTGGCGCAACGGGCCTCGGCGGCGGAGCTCAGCTGAGCGTGAAGGTGTTCAGCACGGTGCTGAACACCTGCTGGCCGTTCGACCAGTCCTGGGCCGGGGACCCGATGTAGATCGCGTACTCCGTCCCGTTCGCGGCGATGAACGCCTGGTCGGCCGCGTGCCGGGGGCCGAGCTGGGAGTCCGTCCAGCTGAACTCCCAGAGGGCGCCGTCGCGGCCCTGGTAGACGTCGGCCTGGAGGCCGATCCGGGAGTAGCCGGGCAGCGTGCCGACCGTCTGTTCCAGCTGGAGGAAGTGCGCCTGCGAGCTCTGCGCCGCGCCCGGCGTCAGGCCGAACCGGAGCAGGTGCACACCGCCGTCCGGCGAGTAGTCGATCTGCCCGTTCGTCTCGCTGCGCGTCCAGCCCTGCGGCACCGCGAAGCGGAATCCGGCCGGGTCGTCGGCCCAGCTGTATCCGGCGGGAGCCGCCGGGACGGTCTGGGCCGGCTGCGTGGCGGTGGCCGTGACCGTGGCGGCGGGAGCGGTGGAGGCGGGCGTGGGGGTCGTGGTCGCCGTCACGGTGACCGCTGCGGGGCCGCTCTGGGCCGGGGCGGTGGCGGCGGCCGGGTTGCCCTTGTGCGAGCTGCCGTTGACCACCGCGAAGACCACACCGCCGACCAGCAGCACCGCCAGAACGGCGGCCGCCACCACCAGCCAGGTCCGCCGCCCGCCCGCGCCCGTGTCCTGGAACGGCACCGGCGTCGCGGCCGGCGGCGGCGGTACCGCCGGCATCGACGGGCCGGGCAGCGGGGTGGGCGGAGTGGCCCGGGTCGGCGTCCGGGAGAACCCGGTCCGGTACGGGTCGCCCGGGCCGGCCGCCTCCGTCGGCGGGTGCAGCGCCGTGCCCGAGGTCCGGGCCGTGGCCACCTCCTGGAGCATGGCCAGCGCCTGGTCCGCCGTCGGCCGCTCCGCCGGGTCCTTGCGGAGCAGCTCCTCGATGACCGGGGCGAGCAGGCCCGCGTGCCGCGGCGGCGGCAACGGGTCGGTGATCACCGCCTGCAGGGTGCTCATGGTCGTCGTGCGGTGGAACGGCGACTGCCCCTCCACCGCCGCGTACAGCGTGGCGCCGAGCGACCACAGGTCGGACTCCGGGCCCGGCCGGTGGCCCATCACACGCTCGGGGGCGATGTAGTCGGGCGAGCCGACGATGTCACCCGTCCGGGTGAGGCCGGGCGAGCCCTCCAGCATCGCGATGCCGAAGTCGGTGAGCACCGCGCGGCCACCGCGCTCCAACAGGACGTTGGCGGGTTTGACGTCCCGGTGCAGCACGCCGAGCCGGTGGGCGGCGTCCAGCGCGGACACCACCTGAGCCCCGACCCGGGCCGCGTCGCGCGGCAGCAGGGTGCCTTCCGTGGCGACCACCTCGGCGAGCGAACGCCCGTCGATCAGCTCCATCACGATCCACGGGCGGCCGTCCTGCTCCAGCACGTCGTGGACGGTGACGACACCCGGGTGCTTGACCCGCGCCGCCGCCCGGGCCTCCTGCTGCATCCTGGACTGCAGACCGGGCAGCTCCGACTCCGGCACGCCACTGACGGACAGTTCCTTGACCGCCACCTCGCGGTCCAGCATCCGGTCCCGGGCCAGCCAGACCGTGCCCATCCCGCCACTGCCGAGCCGCGCGCCGAGCAGGTACCGACCCGCGAGCAGGCGTCCCTCGTCCTGTGAGCCCATACTCCAAAGTCTGCGACCCCTCCCCGCCCCGGGCGAACTGTGCGCTCGGCGATCAGCCACGCACCTCCCAGGGGCGCGGGGAACTGCGCGACCAGGCACCCACGAAGGTGCACGGTTGCGTGCGCAGTTCCCCGCGCCCCTGTTGTGGTTGCCCAAGTGCGTACGTGCCTCAAATGTGGACGGAGGGCCCAGCGGCAGCGGTGCCGCGCTTGGTGAGCAGCCCCAGGACGGCCGCCGCGAAGGCGACCACCGCGGCGACGGCGAAGGCCATCGACATCCCGCTGACGAAGGAGTGGTGGATGGCGGTGGCCATCCCCTGGACGGCCTGCTGCGGGGTGCCGGGCGGCATCGGCGGGGTGATGCCGAGCTGGGCGGCCTGCTTGAGCCCGTCGCCCTGCGGGCCCGGCGGCAGGGCCAGACCGGCCCCGGCCAGGTTGCCCGGCAGGACGGAGCCGACCTTGGAGGCCATCACCGCGCCCAGTACGGCGGTGCCGAGGCTGCCGCCGACCTGCATCGCGGCCTGCTGGAGCCCGCCGGCCACACCGGACAGCTCCAGCGGGGCGTTGCCGACGATCACCTCGGTGGCACCGACCATGACCGGGCTGATGCCGAGGCCCATCAGGACGAACCAGAGCGACATCACGCCGGTGCCGGAGCCGGTGTCCAGGGTGGACATCCCGTACATGGCGGTGGTGGTGAGCAGCATGCCGACCACGATCGGGATGCGCGGGCCGACCTTGCCGATGGCGGCTCCGGCGGCCGGGGCTCCGATGATCATCATGCCGGTCATCGGCAGCAGGTGGACACCGGCCTGGACCGGCGTCATGCCGTGCACGTTCTGCAGGTAGAAGGTCACGAAGAAGATCGCACCGAAGAACGCGAACGCCATCAGGACCATCAGCAGGGCGCCCGCCGAGAGCGGCACCGAGCGGAACAGGGTGAGCGGGATCAGCGGCTCCTGTGCCCGGGTCTGCCAGAGGGCGAAGGCCACCAGGGCGACCAGCGCGCCGCCGAGGAAGAGCCAGGTGGTCCCGGCGCCCCAGCCCCAGGCCGGGGCCTTGATGATGCCCCAGACCAGCAGGAACATCGCGGCCGAGAGCAGCGCTATGCCCGGGACGTCGAAGGACTTGGCGGCGTTCGCGGCCCGTACGTCCCGCAGGATCCACAGCCCGAGCGCCACGGCGGCCAGGCCGACCGGGATGTTGATGAAGAAGACCGACTGCCAGCTGACGTGCTCGACCAGCAGGCCGCCGACGATCGGGCCGGCCGCCGTGGAGGCGCCGATGACGCCGGCCCAGATGCCGATCGCCATGTTCAGCTTCTCGGCCGGGAAGGCGCCGCGCAGCAGGCCCAGGGCGGCGGGCTGGAGCAGCGCGCCGAACAGGCCCTGGAGGACGCGGAAGGCGATCACGGTCTGGATGTTGGTGGCGAAGCCGATCGCGGCCGAGGTGGCGGCGAAGCCGGCCGCGCCGACCAGGAAGGTGGTCCGGTGGCCGAACCGGTCGCCGATCTTGCCCGCGGTGATCAGGAAGACGGCGAGGGCCAGCAGGTAGCCGCTGGTCACCCACTGGATGTCGGCGGGCGAGGCGCCCAGGTCGGTCTGGATGACGGGGTTGGCGATGGCGACGACGGTGCCGTCGAGGGCCACCATCATCACGCCCACGGCGACCGTGAGCAGGGTCAGCCACGGGTGGCCCCGCAGCCCGCGCGGCCCGGCGGGCGGCGCCTCGGCCGGCGGCGGGGCGTCCGTCCGCTCGGTCCTGGTGGTGGACTGGCTCATCTTCGGCGCCTCCGGGAGCTGTGGGACACGGGGTGGCGCCCCGGCCCGCACCCGTCCCCACGAGTCCTCCGGCCCGGCGGCGCCACCTCACGGAGATTATGTCAGCCTCTGCCATTCGGCAAACGCTGTCTTGTGCTAACGGCTGACATATGTCAGGCGGCTATCGTTGTGCCCATCACCGGACGTCGGAAGGCTCTCCCCATGGCCGTGCAGCTCACGGACCCCGCCCAGCCCCACCGGGTCCCCGGCCTGCGCGAACGCAAGAAGCAGCGCACCCGGGACGCCCTGGTCGAGTCCGCCCACCGGCTCTTCCTGGAGCAGGGCTACGCCCGCACCACCGTGGACGAGATCGCCGCCGCCGTGGACGTCTCACAGCGGACCTTCTTCCGGTACTTCGCCAACAAGGACGAGGTCGCGCTCGCGATCCTGGCCGACGCCGAGGACCACTTCGTGGCCAACCTGCGCGAGCGCCCCGCCGCCGAGAATCCCCTCCAGGCCTTGCGGCACGCCATCGTCCGGACCTGGCGCGAGCTCGGCGGCTCCCCGGACGGCCGGCCGAGCAGCATCACGGCGGCCCTGGAACTGATCCAGCTGATCGAGAGCACCCCCACCCTGCTCGCCGCGCACCTGCGCCGGATCACCGAGCAGGAGCAGATCGTGGCCGGGATCCTGGCCGAGCGCGAGGGCCTCGACCCCGCCGTCGACCTGCGTCCCCGGGTGATGGCGGCCGTCTTCGGCGGCGTCCTGCGCTCGGCGCACCTGTCCTGGAGTGCCGAGGTCGAGAGCTCGGGCTCCGAAGGCATGATCAACCTGATCGAGCGGCACTTCGACCAGCTCGGCCCCGCCCTGGCGGGCGACTGGCGGCCCGCCGTCTAGAGGCCGTCCGGCCGCCGGGCGGCAGGCCGCCACCTGGGGGGGGAATCCTCCGGAAACCCGAGGGAAGCCTCCGCAAACGCCCGGAGGGCTCGACGCGATCGGGACCGGTACGGCAAGATCCAGTACAGCAAGATCCGCTACAGCGGAGCCCGGATGCCAGGGTTCCGTTACTGCGGACGGGCGCCGAACAGGCCGGAACCGGCCTGTGAGGCTTCCCACAGTTTAGACTCTGCTCGCCCACTGCTCCCAGCACCTACGCTGGCTGACGAGCAGTAGGCAGTTAGCAGTCGAACCGCCATCGGGCCCGGCCCGCTGTGAAGATCAAGGGTCCGAGGGAGTTGGCGCCATGCAGCGCAGGCGGGTCAAGCGCATCCTGATAGGTGTCTTCGCGGCCTCTGCCGTCCTGGTGGACGCCGGTGCGGCCGCGGCCCAGGCCGCCGCCGCCAACGAGCAGGTCGCCATCACCACCCCGCCGGCCGGCAGCGCCGCCTGGACGGCGGACCACTCGCTCGGCCGGTCCCTGCCGGACCCGGCCACCGCCGACGCCCGGACGGTCGCCGCCTTCTTCGCCTCGATCACCCCCGAGCAGGCCACCCGGCTGATCGCCGAGTACCCGCTGGTCGTCGGCAACCTCGACGGCGCGCCGCTCGCGCTGCGCTACCAGGCCAACCGGGTCGCCATCGCCGCCGAGATCGACCGCGTCCGCGCCCAGGCCAACGACCGCACGCTGGACTCCACCACCCGCGCGCTGGCCGAGTCCCGCGTCAACGACAGCACCGCGCTGCTGGCCAAGGGCCGCCAGATCCTGGCCTTCGACCCGCGCGGACGCGGCCTGGTCAGCGAGGTGTACGGCGACCTCGGCACCGCCCAGCGGGTCGCCGTCCTGGTGCCCGGCTCCGACGCCGACCTGGCCCACTTCGACCAGTCCGCCGACCCGCTGCGCTCCCCCGCCGGGATGGCCCGCGCCCTGGTCGCCGAGGAGCACCGGCAGTCCCCGGACGGCCACACGGCCGTCATCGCCTGGACGGGGTACGTCACCCCCTCCGGCCTCGGCCCGGACGCCGTCACCTCGCGACTGGCCGACGTCGCGGCCCCCCGCCTGGAGCGCCTGCTCGGCGGGCTCGCCGTCACCAGCGCGCCGGACTCCCCGCCCACCCTGTTCTGCCACAGCTACGGCTCGGTGGTCTGCGGCGTGGCCGCCCCGAAGATCCACGACGGCGCGGGCGCCACCGACCTGGTCGTCTTCGGCAGCCCGGGCATGGGCGTCCAGGACGCCTCCGAACTGGGCAGCGGCGTCCGGGTCTGGGCGACCCGCAACCCCAGCGACTGGATCGGCAACGTCCCGTACCTGGAGGTCGGCGGCCTCGGCCACGGCGCCGACCCGACCGGCGCGGACTTCGGCGCCGAGGAGATCTCCTCCGCCGGAGCCGCCGGCCACACCGGCTACCTGGCCGCCAACACCGCCAGCCTGCACAACTTCGGCGCCATCGCGCTCGGGCTCTACCAGAGCGTCAGCCACCCGTCGGCCGGCTAGTCCGGGGCTTGTACGGAGCCTGTGCGGAGCCCGGCCGGGGCCCAGCAAGAGCCTGTCCGGCGGAGTGGGCAGGGGTCCGGCATAGGCTTTCATGATGCGGGGACTGGCTAAAATTCATCTCAGCTGAAATCCGGAGCCGCTCCGGGCCTCGGAGCGGTCATGGCCGCCCGCCCGAGGCGTTCGTACACCCGACGGGCCTGGTCGAACCTCCCCGGCCCGCACCGACGACGCCGGCCCCGGCCACCCGCCACGGCGCCCCACCGCCGCCGCCCCGCCTCGCAGGACACCTCGGCGGGGCCGCCCGAGAACCCCTCGCCCGGCCCGGCATCAGGCCCCTGACCAGCGAGTTCGTTGACTCTCCCGGGCGAGGCCGAAGGGCGGCCCGGGCCGGATCCGGCCATTCCGCTCCCCCGGGCGCCGATCGGTCCGACACCCCTGTACGACGAACTGACCAACTGTCAGAGTCGGCACAGCGAAACCCACCAGGGACGCGACCCAGGCACCCGACGTACACCCCCACGTCAACCGCCCATCTGGCATCGGGAGTTCACATGAGCCTTCGCTCCATACGCACGAAGACCGGCCGCGTCGCACTGACCGGCGCCGGCGCCGCGCTGGCCTGCTCCGCCGCACTCGTCGCCGCGCCGGCCGCCCAGGCCGCGCCGGCCACCATCAGCGCCTCGCTCTCCTGCTTCGCGGAGGGCACCGGCGGGAACTCCGGTGACATCGAGTGCGGTCTCACGACCTCCGCCGTCTCGCCGTTCACGGTGAGCTGGTCGGCCGACAACTACTACAAGATCGTCGCCAACTACCCGGACGACTTCATGGTCACCTGCGGGAGCTCCTGGTACCCCGTCACGATCACCGCCACCATCACCGACGCCACCGGGTCGCAGACCTCGGTGACCACCCGGCAGATGTGCAAGACCGGCGGCCCGGTCTGACCCACCCTCCTGCGGGCCGGCCGCCCCGGCCGGCCCGCAGTGCCGTCAGTCCGCGTACAACTCGGTGATCTCCGCCGCCACCCGGGCCAGTTCGGCGCGGGCCTCCGGCGGTGCGAGCACCTCCAGGTCGGCCCCGTACGGCAGCAGCACCCGGACGGCACCGAGCACCTCGAAGCCGAACTCCAGCTCCGTCCAACCGTCTTCGGCCGGCCCCGGCTCCGAGACCAGCAGGCCCGCGTGGATCCGCAGCAGCATCTCCAGCCGCCGGCTGTGGACCCGGGCCGACACCCGGACCCCGACCGCCCGCCGTTCGACCTGCTCGCGCAGCACCGCCCAGACCTCGGCCAGGCCGGCCCCGTCCCGGCGCCGGACCGGCTCCTCCCGGGCCACCGCCGTCAGGATCCGCTCCACCCGGAACAGCCTCGGCTCGGCCGCCAGATCCGCCACCAGGTACCAGACACCCGCCTTGCTCACCAGTCCGTACGGGTCGACCAGGTACTCGCTCGGCGCGGGCGCGCCGCTGTGCCGGTAGCGCAGCGCCAACCGCCGGTCGGTGAGTACGGCGTGCTGCAGTTCGCCCAGTTCGACGGCGCCGGAGGGTGCCGGGCGCTGCCAGCGGTGCGGGTCGACCAGGATGCGCTCGCTGGTCCGTTCGGCGGCCGGGCGGTGCGGGGCCGGCAGCGCGGCCATCACCTTGCGCAGGGCCGAGCCGATCGCGCTGCCGAGCCCGAGCGCGTCGTGCGCGCCCTGCGAGGCGAGGACGAACAGTGCGCGGGCCTCGTCGCTCGTCAGCCCGGTGACGTCGGTGCGGTAGCCGGGCAGCAGGTTGATCCCGCCGTGCCGTCCACGCTCGGCCCAGACCGGCACCCCGGCCGCCGAGAGCGCGTCGACGTCCCGGTAGACGGTCCGGACGGAGACCTCCAGCCGCTCGGCGAGCTCGGCCGCCGGGACCTGCCCCCGGGTCTGGAGCAGCAGCAGGATCGAGAGCAGACGGTCGGCTTTCACGGACCGAAGAGTAATACCTGACACAAGATGTCAGGTATCTCCGGGAGAGTGCTCCTCGTAGGACAGCACGCAGGAAATCCCGTACAAAGCCGAGGAGTTGCCCCCATGGACGCCACCACCGACCTCCGCCCGCTGTACCAGGACGCCGCCGACCAGCTGGCGAAGCTGATCGACGCCGTCACGCCGGAGCAGCTCGGACTGCCCACTCCCTGCGAGGAGTTCGACGTGCGGGCGCTGCTCAGCCACACCGTCGGCGGGATGCACCGCGCCGCGTACATCGGCGAGGGCGGGCACCCCACGGACGTGGCCGCGCTGGTCGGCGAGGCCGCCGACGACGCCTGGCCGGCCGTGCTCGGCCGGGCCCGGGCCCGGATGGCCGCCGCCTGGGCGGACGACGCCACGCTGGAGCGCCCGACGGCGGTGCCGTGGGGCACGGTGCCCGGGCGGGCCGCGCTGGGCGGCTACTTCATGGAGCTGGTCACCCACTCCTGGGACCTGGCGCAGGCGGTCGCCCCCGGCACCGTCCTGGACGAGGAACTGGGCCGCGTCGCGCTCGCGTTCGCCGAGCAGGCGCTGCCCGCCGAACGGCGCGGCCCGGGGGTGCCGTTCGGCCCCGTCCGCCCGGCCCCGGCCGACGCCGACCCCACCACCCGGCTGGCCGCCTGGCTGGGCCGGGCATAACGGCCGGCCCGGCGGGGGCGCCGGAACCGCGTACCGTCCGCGTGGTTCCGGCGCCCCCGCCGGGCGGTCGGCGGAGGTTACTCGCGCCCCGCCGAGGTGAAGGTCATGTCGGCGTAGCGGTTGCCGGTGACCTGGCCGGCGATCGGCTCCAGGGCGGCGAGCTCCTCGGCGGTGAGCCGCAGGGTCGCGGCGGCGGTGTTCTCGGCGAGGCGGGTGCGCTTGCGGGTGCCGGGGATCGGCACGACCGTCAGGCCGTGCACCTCGGCGCGCTGCTGCACCCAGGCGAGCGCGACCTGTGCGGCGCTGACGCCCCGGCCGGCGGCGATCTTCTGGATCGGGGCCACCAGGGCGGCGTTCGCGGCGGCGTTGGGGCCGCTGAACTGCGGGTGCTGGCGGCGGTAGTCGTCCTTGCTGAGCTCCTCGGCGGCGGCGAAGGCCCCGGTGAGGAAGCCCCGCCCGAGCGGCGAGTACGGGACGAACGCGACACCGAGTTCGGCGGCGGCCGGGACGGCGGTGTCCTCGACGTCCCGGGAGAAGATCGACCACTCGGACTGCACGGCGGCGATCGGGTGCACCGCGTACGCCTCGCGCAGCTCGTCCCCGGTCACCTCGGAGAGCCCCAGGTGACGGACCTTGCCGGCCTGCACCAGCTCCGCCATCGCCCCGACCGACTCGGCCAGCGGGACGGCGGGGTTGCGGCGGTGCATGTAGTACACGTCGATGACGTCCACGCCCAGGCGGCGCAGCGAGGCGTCCACCGCGGTGCGGATGTAGGCCGGCTCGTTCCGGATCCCCCGGTAGGCCGGGTCGTCCGCGCGGCGCTCGATGGCGAACTTGGTGGCCAGCACGACCCGCTCGCGGTTGGCCCGGACGAACGGGCCGATCAGCTCCTCGTTGGCGCCGGCGCCGTAGATGTCGGCGGTGTCGAAGAGGGTGACGCCCAGCTCCAGGGCGGAGTCCAGCGTCGCCAGCGCCTCGTCGGCGTCGGTCGGGCCGTAGAACTCGCTCATGCCCATGCAGCCGAGGCCCTGGATGCCGACGGTGGGACCGTTGGTGCCGAGGGCGGCGGTGGGAAGGCTCATGCGCTCAGTTTCCTGTCTGTCTGACCGTCCGGCTGACTGCCTGCCGGACTGCGGGCCTGGAGTTGGGAGTACAGATCGATCTTGTAGTCGAGCACCGCGAGGGTCGCGTGCAGGTCGGCGAGCTTCTGCCGGACCTCCTCACGGTGCTCGACCAGCAGGTCGCGCCGCGCGTCGAAGGTCTGCTCGCCGGCCCGGACCAGCTCCACATAGCGGAGCATCTGGGCGACCGGCATGCCGGTCAGCCGCAGCCGTCCGAGGAAGGCGAGCCTGGCCAGGTCCGCGTCGCTGTAGAGCCGCCGGCCGGAGTACGAGCGGTCGACCGGGTCGAGCAGGCCGATCCGCTCGTACCAGCGCAGGGTGTGGACACTCAGGCCGCTGGCCGTGGCCACCTCGCCGATGCTGTGGCGGGGCGACCGGTCCGGATCGGTGTCCGGTGCGTCGAACACCTCGCCGCAGGTGAGCAGGTCGACGCGGATCGGTGCGAGCGTTGCCATCGTGGTACCCCCGGTTGTCTGCGGTGAACAAGAAGCTACTGACCTAGAGCGCACTCCAAGCAAGCCTCCCACTCGGGGCGTGTCGGGCCGAATGACTAAAGTCGCCCCATGCAGAGCTTGCGGATGATCGAGGACTGGCCCGCGCCGAACGCGGCGACCGCGGTGGTACGAGGCGCGGACGGCGCGCTGCTGGGGGAGAACGGGCCGCAGGAGCGGCTGTTCCCGCTGGCGTCGGTGACCAAGCTGCTCACCGCGTACACCGTGCTGGTGGCGGTCGAGGAGGGCGTGTTCGAGCTGGACGACCCGGCGGGTCCGGAGGGGTCGACCGTACGGCACCTGCTGGCGCACACCTCGGGACTGGCCTTCGACGAGCACCGGGTGATGGCCGCGCCCGGCACCCGGCGGCTGTACTCGAACGCCGGGTTCGACGTGCTGGCCGAGACGCTCACCACCGCGTCCGGCATCCACTTCGCGCAGTACGCGGCGGAGGCGGTGTTCGAACCGCTGGGGATGCGGGCGACGCTGCTCAACACCGCGCACCGCTCCCCGGCGGGTGCGGGCGGTCTCTCCACGGTGGCCGACCTCGCGCGGTTCGCCGCCGAGCTCCAGGCACCCAAGCTGCTGGACCCGTCGACCGTCCGGTCCGCCACCCGCGAGGTCGCCTTCCCCGGCCTCAGCGGCGTCCTGCCCGGTTTCGGACACCGCCGCCCCAACGACTGGGGCCTCGGCTTCGAGATCCGCGGCGACAAGTCCCCGCACTGGACCGGCGCGAGCAGCTCGCCGCAGACCTTCGGGCACTTCGGCCAGTCCGGCACCTTCCTCTGGGTCGACCCGGTCGCGGACGCGGCCTGCATCGCCCTGACCGACCTCGACTTCGGCCCCTGGGCGGCGGAGGCCTGGCCGCCCTTCACCGACGCGGTGCTCGCCGAACTCGGCGGCTGACGGGTCCCCCCAGGGGCGCGGGGAACTGCGCGACCGAGGCACAACGTACGTCGACGGTTGATCGCGCAGTTCCCCGCGCCCCTGCTGTGGTTGCCCGTGTGCCCACAGATCACGCGGCGCCCCTGCTGTGGTTGACCGGTTGCGTACGCGCACCCCGCGCCCCTGGGGGGTTGCCCTCAGCCGTACGAGACCGCCGAGTGCATCTCAAGGAGCAGCAGCTCCGCCCCCTCCGGCCCCGCCATCGGGTCGGCGAACGCGGGGCCGGTGGCGCGGACGCTGTCGCCGGGCGACATGGAGTGGCCGGCGCCGTGCGGGCCGGGCACGGTGCGGTAGCCGAGGCCGCCCGCCGTCAGGTGGAGGTAGCGGTACGGCGCCTCCGGCAGCGTCGGCAGCTGCTCCCAGGGGCCGGCCGTGACCAGGTACAGCGCCGCGTCGCTGCGGCGCAGCCGCAGTGCGGCGGACCCGGCGTGCCGGGGCAGCCCGGAGGCCAGCAGGGTCAGGCCGTCGGGCTCGGGCTCGACCCGGCGCAGCCCGTACACGGGTGGTGCGTCGAAGGTGTCGGGCTGGAGCCACAGCTGGAGGAAGCGCACCGGCACCTGGGCGCCGCCCACGTTGCGCTCCGTGTGGGTGACACCGGAGCCGGCGCCGAGGTGCTGGAGCATGCCCGGGCGGACGACGCCCGCGTGGCCGTCGCCGTCGCGGTGGGCGAGTGCGCCCTCGACCACCCAGGTGAGGATCTCGGTGTCCCGGTGCTTGTGCTCGTCGAAGCCCGCGCCGGGGGCCAGGGTCTCCTCGTTGCAGGCCAGCAGGGCTCCGAAGTGGGTGTTCTTCGGGTCGTAGTGCCCCGCGAAGGAGAACGCGTGCCGGGTCTCGATGCCCTCGGCGGGCTCGGAGCGGTAGCGTTCGGCGGCGCGGCGGAGGTCGGCCCGGGGCCGGGTGGAAGCGTCGGTCACGGCCACCACCGTATCGGGTGTGACCGGGGCCACCGGGCCTATCCGGTGGGGGCGTGCGCGAGCACCGGCCGCGGTGAGGCAGTCTTGTCCTGTGCCAGCCGCTTCAGCGAATTCCGACAAGAAGACCGCAGCCAAGAGGACCGCCGCCAAGAAGGCCGCGCCCGGCGAGGCCGCGTCCGCGAGCCCGGCGGGCGGCGGAGCCCCGGACGGCAAGGGCCCGGAGGCGAAGGCCCCCGCCCGGCGCGGACGCCTCACGGCCCAGGAGCGCCGGCTCGCCACCGAGCGGGCCGAACTCCGTGCCGCGACGCTCAAACGGCTGGAGAAGTCCTCGGGCAAACTCGCCACCGCCGCGATCGCCAGGATGGACGACCAGTTGGGCTGGTACCGGCGGATGCCGCCGGAGCACCGCTCCTGGATCGGACTGGTCGCGCAGGCCGGTATCGCCGCCTTCACCGAGTGGTACCGGCGCCCGGACGCGCCGCAGGCGATCAGCACGGACGTGTTCGGCACCGCGCCGCGCGAGCTGACCCGGGCGATCACCCTGCGGCAGACCGTCGAGCTGATCCGCACCACGATCGAGGTGATGGAGGAGGCCATCGAGGAGGTGGCCGCCCCGGGCGACGAGGCCGGGATGCGCGAGTCGGTGCTGGTCTACGCCCGGGAGATCGCCTTCGCGACCGCCCAGGTCTATGCCCAGGCCGCCGAGGCGCGCGGTGCCTGGGACGCCCGGCTGGAGGCGCTGGTCGTCAACTCGCTGCTGTCCGGCGACGCGGACGAGGGCGTGCTCTCGCGCGCCGCCGCGCTCGGCTGGGGCCAGCCGAGCAAGGTGCTGGTGATCATGGGCAGCGCCCCGGACGGGGACAGCGAGTTGGTGGTCGAGGCGATCCGGCGGGCCTCCCGGTACGCCAAACTCCACGTCCTCACCGGCGTGTTGGGCAAGCGGCTGGTGGTCGTGGTGGGCGGCGACAAGGAGCCGGTGCACGCCGCGCGGGCCCTGATCGGCCAGTTCGCCCCCGGCCCGGTGGTGGTCGGCCCGACCGTCGGCGACCTGCTGTCGGCGACCAGGTCCGCCCACGCCGCCGCGGCGGGCCTCAAGGCGTGCGCCGCCTGGCCGGACGCACCGCGCCCGGTCCTGGCGGACGATCTGCTGCCCGAACGCGCCCTGGCGGGCGACCAGGCCGCCCGGCGCCAGCTGGTGGAGGAGATCTACACACCGCTGGACGAGGCCGGTTCGGCACTCCTGGAGACGCTGAGCGTCTACCTGGAACAGGCCTCCTCCCTGGAGGGTGCGGCCCGGATGCTCTTTGTGCACCCGAACACCGTGCGCTACCGGCTGAGACGTGTGACTGACGTCACGGGCTATGCTCCCTCCGACGTGCGTTCGGCCTTCACCCTGCGCATCGCACTTGCGCTGGGCCGTCTCGGATCGGTCGTCGAACAGGGATGACCGGGCTGTAGGGAATCCACAAACCGACGTGCTTTTCTTCGTTACCGTCGCCTACCCGCCCCCGGGCGCCCGGCGAGAGAGGGTTGAACCGTGCTCGTAATCGTTGCCCCCGGACAGGGTGCCCAGACCCCCGGCTTCCTCAGCTCCTGGCTGGAGCTGCCCGGCACGGACGACCAGCTCCAGCGCTGGTCCGCCGTCGCCGGGCTCGACCTTGTCCGCTTCGGTACCGAGGGCAGCGAGGAGGAGATCAAGGACACCGCCGTCGCCCAGCCCCTGCTGGTGGCGGCCGGTCTGCTCACCGCGCGCGCCCTGTTCCCGGACGAGGCGGAGGCCCGCAAGCTGGTCGGCGCGGTCGCCGGCCACAGCGTCGGTGAGATCACCGCCGCCGCCGGTGCCGGTGTGCTCAGCGCACACGACGCCCTCACCTTCGTCCGCGAGCGCAGCCTCGCGATGGCCGACGCCGCCGCCCTCACCCCGACCGGGATGGCCGCCCTGCTGGGCGGCGACCCGGAGGCCGTCGCGGCCAAGCTGGCCGAACACGGCCTGACGGCGGCGAACAACAACGGCGGCGGCCAGATCGTCGCGGCCGGCACGCTGGACCAGCTGGCGGCGCTCCGGGCCGACCCGCCGGCCGGCTCCCGGGTGATCGCGCTGAAGGTCGCCGGTGCGTTCCACACCCAGCACATGACCCCCGGCGTCGAACGGCTCGCCAACCTGGCGCCGAGCCTGACCGTCGCCGACCCGCAGGTCGCCTACGTCTCGAACAAGGACGGCGAGGTCGTCGCGTCCGGTGCCGAGGTGCTCAGCCGCCTGGTGTCGCAGGTCTCCAACCCGGTCCGCTGGGACCTGTGCATGGAGACGCTCCAGCAGCTGGGTGCCACCGCAGTGATCGAGCTGGCTCCGGCCGGCACTCTCACCGGCCTGGTCAAGCGCAACCTCAAGGGTGTGGCGACGCTTGCCCTCAAGACCCCCGCCGACCTCGACAAGGCGCGTGCGCTGGTCGAGGAGCACGGCGGTCAGGAGCGCGTCGCATGAGCAACCCCGAGACACCCGCCGCCTCTGGTGCCCCGCGGATCCGGCCGAGCTCCGGCGCCGCGTACGCGCGGATCCACGGCGTGGGCGGCTACCGTCCCGTCCGGGTGATCCCGAACACCGAGGTGCTGGAGTGGATCGACTCCTCGGACGAGTGGATCCGCAGCCGCAGCGGCATCGCCGAGCGCCGCTGGGCGGGCCCGGAGGAGACCGTCGCCGAGATGTCGGTGCAGGCCGCCGGCAAGGCGATCGCGCAGGCCGGGATCGCCCCCGAGCGGATCGGCGGCGTGATCGTCGCGACCGTCTCGCACCTCAAGCAGACTCCGGCCATCGCCACCGAGATCGCCCAGCGGCTCGGCTGCGGCACCGCGCCGGCCTTCGACATCTCGGCGGCCTGCGCGGGCTTCGGCTACGGTCTGAGCCTGGCCGACGGCATGGTGCGCGGCGGCAGCGCCGAGTACGTGCTGGTGATCGGCGTGGAACGGCTCAGCGACCTCACCGATGTGACGGACCGTTCGACGGCCTTCATCTTCGGCGACGGCGCGGGCGCCGCGATCGTCGGCCCGTCCGACACCCCCGGCATCGGCAAGGTGATCTGGGGTTCGGACGGTTCGCAGAAGGACGTGATCTCGCAGACCCAGGCCTGGGACACCGCCTTCGCCAAGGAGGACGCCGTCAACGGCACGGGCACCGAGATCAAGTGGCCCGCGCTCCGGATGGAGGGCCAGGCGGTCTTCCGCTGGGCCGTCTGGGAGATGGCGAAGGTGGCCCAGCAGGCGCTGGACGCCGCCGGTATCACCGCCGACCAGCTCGGCGCCTTCATCCCCCACCAAGCGAACATGCGCATCACCGACGCGATGATCAAGAAGCTGCAGCTGCCCGACTCGGTGCCCGTCGCCCGCGACATCACCGAGACCGGCAACACCTCCGCGGCGTCCATCCCGCTGGCGATGGAGCGCATGTTGGAGAGCGGCGAAGCGAGAAGCGGGGACCTCGCGCTGATCATCGGCTTCGGGGCGGGTCTGGTCTACGCCGCGACAGTCGTTACTCTCCCCTAGGCGTCACCGCCTGCAAGACCACCGTGCCCCGCACCCGCGGGCGCGGGGCAGAAAACCTGCCGACTGCCCACCCGGGCAGTGGGCGACCAACAGTGAAGAGGAGCAGCCACTATGGCTACCAAGGCAGAGGTCCTGGAAGGTCTCGCTGAGATCGTCAACGAGATCGCCGGTATCCCGGCCGAGGACGTCGAGCTCGACAAGTCCTTCACCGACGACCTGGACGTCGACTCGCTGTCCATGGTCGAGGTCGTCGTGGCCGCCGAGGAGCGCTTCGAGGTGAAGATCCCGGACGACGAGGTCAAGAACCTCAAGACCGTCGGCGACGCCGTGGACTTCATCCTCGCCAACGCCGACGTCTGACAGTCAGCGTCCGTCGGACCCCGTCCGACGACTCGCCGGCCTCCGTGGCCGGCCGGTCCGGCCGGGGGGCTTCCCGCTCCCCGGCCGGCCACCCGCACCACTCACTCCCGCACTACCCGCACCACCCTCGGCCTTTCGCCACCACCCCTGCCACACGTGAAAGAAGAAGAACCAGTGACCGCTGAAAATCGCACCGTGGTCGTCACAGGTATCGGCGCCTTCACGCCGCTGGGCGGCGACGCCGCCTCGTTCTGGGAGGGCCTGCTCGACGGCCGTTCCGGCGTGGGCCCGCTGACCGAGGAGTGGGCCGCAGACCTGCCCGTCCGGATCGCCGCCCGCGTGGCCGTCGAGCCGGGCGAGATCCTGCCGCGTCCGCTGACCCGCAAGCTGGACCGGTCGGCGCAGTTCGCGCTGATCGCCGCTCGCGAGGCCTGGGCCGACGCCGGCTTCGAGGTGTCCGCCACCGACGAGTCCTCCAAGCTCGCCCCCGAGCGGCTGGGCGCCGTGATCGCCTCCGGCATCGGCGGCGTGACCACCCTGCTCGACCAGTACGACGTGCTGAAGGAGAAGGGCGTCCGCAAGGTCTCCCCGCACACCGTCCCGATGCTGATGCCCAACTCCCCGGCGGCCAACGTCGGCCTGGAGGTCGGCGCCCGCGCGGGTGTGCACACCCCCGTCTCCGCCTGCGCCTCCGGCGCCGAGGCGATCGGCTACGCGATCGAGATGATCCGTACCGGCCGCGCCGACGTGGTGGTCGCCGGTGGCACCGAGGCGGCCATCCACCCGCTGCCGATCGTGGCCTTCGCCAACATGATGGCGATGTCCAAGAAGAACGACGACCCGCAGCACGCCTCCCGCCCGTACGACAAGGCCCGCGACGGCTTCGTGCTCGGCGAGGGCGCCGGCGTGGTCGTGCTGGAGTCCGAGGCGCACGCCGCCGCACGCGGCGCACGGGTCTACTGCGAGGCCGTCGGCCAGGGCCTCTCCTCCGACGCCCACCACATCGCCCAGCCCGAGCCGACCGGCGCCGGTGTCGCCCGTGCGATCGCCGACCTGTTCGAGCGCAACGAGCTCGACAAGGCCGAGGTCGTGCACGTCAACGCGCACGCCACCTCCACCCCGCAGGGTGACGTCGCGGAGCTGAAGGCCCTGCGCAAGGAGCTCGGCGAGCACCTCGATCACATCGCGGTCTCCGCGACCAAGTCGATGACCGGCCACCTGCTGGGCGGCGCCGGCGGCATCGAGACCGTCGCCACCGTGCTGGCGCTCTACCACCGCCTGGCCCCGCCGACCGTCAACCTGGACGACCTGGACGACGAGGTGGACGCGGACATCGTCCGCGTCGAGCCCCGCAAGCTGGCCCAGGAGGGCCGGATCGCGGCGCTGAACAACTCGTTCGGCTTCGGCGGCCACAACGTGGTGCTGGCCTTCCGCACCGTCTAGCCGACGTCGGCCACGACAGGGGCGCGGGGAACTGCACGAAACGTTCCCCGCGCCCCGACTCGTACCGCTCAGACCACCTGGTGGAGCCACCGCACCGGCGCACCCTCGCCGGCGTAGCGGAAGGGTTCGAGCTCGTCGTCCCAGGGCTTGCCGAGCAGGCGGGCCAGGTCGGCCTCCAGGTCGGTGCCCTCGGTCTTGGCCCGCAGCAGGACGGCCCGCAGCCGGTCCTCGGGGATCAGGATGTCGCCGTGCATGCCGGTGACGGCGTGGAAGATCCCCAGCGTGGGCGTGCTGCTGTAGCGCTCGCCCTCGGCCGTCGGGCAGGGCTCGCTGGTCACCTCGTAGCGCATCAACTGCCAGCCGCGCAGGGCGGAGGCGAGCTTCGAGGCGGTGCCGGGCTCTCCCTGCCAGGAGAGCTCGGAGCGCCAGTGGCCGGGCGCGGCCGGCTGGCGGATCCAGTCGAGGCTGACCCGCACGCCGAGCACGCCCGCCACCGCCCACTCGACGTGCGGGCACAGCGCGCGGGGCGCGGAGTGGATGTACAGGACACCACGTGTCGTCACCGGGACCTCCAGGCTGTGGACGAGGGTCGCCTTCCCCAGCTGCCTCGTACGCGTTGCCGGTCGTGTCCTGCTGTCTGACTACCCAGTGCCCCTGTGGGACCCAACTTATTCGACATTAGGTCATCAAGTTGAGCAAAACGGACAAGCTTTCACCCCATGCTAGTCGGATCCCCGGCAGGGTCCACCCCTCACCCGGATCTCTCCCCCGAACGGCCCCATCGAGGACGGACCCACCGTAGCGGCCGCGCCGGGAGGTCACATGACGGTCCGTCGGAAAGGCCAGAATTCACCTCCACGCACGCCCGTACGCGAACAGCCCCCGCAGACGGATCTGCGGGGGCTGTCGGCCCGGTACGGCCGATGACGGTGCATCAGGTCCGGGCGGGGCACCGTGCCGACGCCGCCCGGGAGGGGGCCGGCGGGGCGGTGGTCAGGAGGCGAGCCGGATGACCATCTTGCCGGTGTTGTCACCGCGCAGCAGGCCGAGGAAGGCGTCCACCGCGCTGTCGACGCCCTGGGTCACCGTCTCGCGGTACTTCAGCTCGCCCGAGCGCACCCACGCCGAGACCTCCTCGACGAACTTCGGCTGGAGGTCGTAGTGGTCACCGACGAGCAGCCCCTCCATCCGGAAGCGCTTGGCGATGATCTGCGCGAGGTTGCGCGGGGCCGGGGTGGGCTCGGTGGCGTTGTACTGCGAGATCATGCCGCAGGCCACGATGCGGCCGTGCAGGTTCAGCACGTCGATGGCCGCTTCGAGGTGGTCGCCGCCCACGTTGTCGAAGTACACGTCGATGCCGTCGGGCGCGGCCGCCCGGAGCTGCTCGGCGACCGGGCCGTTCTTGTAGTTGAACGCGGCGTCGAAGCCGTACTCCTCCACCAGGAGCTTGACCTTGTCGTCGGAACCGGCCGAGCCGATCACCCGTGCCGCGCCCTTCAGCTTGGCGATCTGCCCGACGATGCCGCCCACGGCACCGGCCGCGCCGGACACGAACACCACGTCGCCGGCCTTGACCTCCGCGATCCGGGTCAGCCCCGCGTAGGCGGTCAGGCCCGGCATGCCCAGCACGCCCAGGAAGGCGGAGAGCGGCGCGGCGTCCGGATCCACCTTGACGGCCGTCCTGGCGTCGAACGTCGCGTACTCGCGCCAGCCGAAGTAGTGCAGGACGTGGTCGCCCTCGGCGAAGCCCTCCGCCTGCGAGGCGACGACGCGGCCGACCGCGCCGCCCAGCATCGGCTTGTCCAGTTCGTACGGGTCCGCGTAGGACTTGCGCGCCGACATCCGTCCGCGCATGTACGGGTCGACGGACAGGTACTCGTTGCGGACCAGGATCTCCCCCGGGCCCGGCTGCCGGACGGGGGCCTCGACCAGGGCGAAGTCCTCGGTTGTGGGCCAGCCCTGCGGACGCGCCGCCAGGTGCCACTCGCGGCCGACTGCGGGCGTTGCGTGCTCCGACATCGTTCTGCTCCCTCGGGACGTTCTCCGTAGCAGCGGCCCACCTGAAAGGTTGACCATATAAAGCAATCGTGGACATGAAAGGTTCACGTTGTCAAATGTTCAGCTAGACTGACTGCCATGGAGCAGACTGCCGTGGAGACCCCCAGCACGGAGACCCCCGCCGCGGAGAGCACGCCGGCCCCGGCCGGCCGGCCGCCCGCCGACGCGATCACCCGCGAGGTCGTGGATCTCATGGCGGGCCTGGTCGCCCTCTTCCACCGCGAGTACGAGGAGGCCGCCGCCGCCCGCTCGCTCACCGGCGCGCAGGCCAAGGTGCTCGCGCTGCTGCGGCGCGGCCCGATGCCGATGCGGCACATCGCCCAGACGCTGAGCTGCGAGCCCTCCAACATCACCGGGATCGTCGACCGCCTGGAGGCCCGCGGCTTCGTCACCCGCCAGGCGGACCCCCAGGACCGCCGGGTCAAGCTGGTGGCCGCGACCGAGGCGGGCGGCTCCGCGAGCGAGGAGCTGCGCGAGTCGCTCAACTTCGCCCGCGAGCCGCTGGCCACGCTCGACGATCAGGAGCGGACGACGCTGCGGGACCTGCTGCGCCGGATGCTCGAAGGCGCCGGCCCGGAGACCGACCGCACCTGAGGTACCGTCGACCATCATCGGTCGAACATAATTCTGTATCGAGTCGCACACACGTGTGACCGAATGCCGCTGCGAACCGTCTAACTGGTGAGACCCGCACCAGCCAACCGGGCTTCACCCGAGCGGCCGTACAGAGAGTGCTGATGATGACCGACGTCAAGAGCCCGCCCGCCACCGGCTCCGGCCGTTCTCCGCGGGCGCGGCTGGCACGGGCCGCCGGTGCGACGGCCGCGGTGGCCCTGCTGGCCGCCGGCGGGGCCGGGGCCTGGTTCTACCAGCACCTCAACAACAACATCACCACCTTCGACCCCAGCGGCATCGCCAGCAGCCGCCCGCCGGCCGCCCTCCCGGCGCCCGCGCCCAGCGGCGGCACCGGCAACAGCAGCGGACCGCCCGTCAACGTCCTGGTGCTCGGCTCCGACTCACGGTCCAACGGCAACAACAGCCTCGGCGGCGGCGATGTGGGCGTCGGCAACTCCGACACCGCGATCCTGGTGCACGTCTACGGCGACCACCGGCACGCCGTAGCCGTCTCGATCCCCCGCGACACTCTGGTCACCATCCCGCCCTGCCGGCTGCCCAGCGGGCACTGGACCTCCCCGCACACCGACCAGATGTTCAACTCGGCCTTCAGCGTGGGCGAGTACGCCGCCGGCAACCCGGCCTGCACCCAGAACACCGTGGAGACCCTCACCGGCCTCCGGGTGGACCACACCGTGGTGGTCGACTTCAGGGGCTTCGCCGCGATGACGGACGCCGTGCACGGCGTCGACGTCTGCGTGCCGAACGACGTCGACGCGTACGGGATCAAGCTCGCCAAGGGCCGGCAGACCGTCTCCGGGCAGCAGGCACTGGACTACGTCCGCGCCCGGCACGGCTTCGGCGACGGCTCCGACATCGGCCGGGTCAAGCGCCAACAGGCCTTCCTCTCCTCGCTCTTCAAGAAGGTGCAGGGCCAGGGCTTCGACCTGACCACGCTGCTGCCGCTCGCCGACGCCGCGACCAAGTCGCTGACCGTCGACCCCGGTCTCGGCAGCGCACTCAAGCTGGCCGACTTCGCGCAGTCGCTGCGCAACATCAAGCTGAACGACATCAGCTTCGTCACCGCGCCGTGGCAGTACGAGGGCGAGCGCATCCGGCTGGTCCAGCCGGACGCGGGGGTGCTCTGGAACCTGCTGCGGCAGGACCGCACGCTCGACAACCTGAGCAGCCCCGCCCCCGGCGCGGGCTCCAGCTCCGGCCCCACCCCGGCACCCACTCCGTCGGCGTCCGCCACGATCAACCCCGACACCCCGGTGGTGATCGTCAACGGCGCCGGGACGGGCGGCCTCGCCCGTCAGGCCGCCAACGCACTCAAGGCCAAGGGCTACCAGAACATCACCCTCGGCGCCGACACCCCCGGCGGCCGCACCACCGTGATCGGCTACGCCGCCGACCAGTACGCCGCCGCCCAGCAGATCGCCGCGGACTTCCCCGGCGCCGAGCTCCGGGCCGACCCGTCGAGCGACGGCGTCACCGTCACCCTCGGCCGGGACTACGCCCCGGACGGCTCGGGTGCCTCGGACGGCTCGGGTGCCTCGGGGGCCGACTCGACGGCCCTCCCGACCAGCCTGCCGAGCGGCATCACCTCGAACACCCGCAACGCGGGCAGCGACCTCTGCTCCGACCTGAGCTTCGGCTGACCGGCCCCGCCCGGGGAACCTCCCGGACCCGGACCCGGACGGCTACGCCCGCACCGGGTCCGGGAGACCGGTGACCACCACCGTCACCCGGGTGCCGGGGCGGAACTCCCCGGCGGCGGCCAGCTCGTGGACGGCCAGCAGCGCCTTCGCCACGTACCGGCGCTCCACCGCGACCCCGTGCCGCTGCTCGAACCGGGCCGCGAATGCCTCCAGTTCGGCCGGGACCCGTCCGTAGCCGCCCCCGTGGTGGCCGTGGTGGATCCGCCAGTTGGCGAACTGCCTTCCGTAGGCGGCCTGGTGGAGCGCCGAGACCTCGCGTTCCAGATACCCCTCGCCCCGCAGCACCGCCACCCCGAGGGCCCGCGCGCCCGGCGGCAGGCCGGCCGCCACACCGGCCAGCGTGCCGCCGGTGCCGACCGGGCAGCAGAGCACGTCCTGCTCCCCGAGATCCGGGATCTCGGCCGGAATCCCGGCGGCGCCGGTCACGGCCAGGGCGTTGGAGCCGCCCTCGGGCAGGACCAGCCGCCGCCCGTCGCCATGCGCACCGCCCGCACCGCGCTCCTCGGGGCGCCCGTCCGCGCCCCGGACCAGCTCCCGGTAGCGCTCCCGCGAGACGAACCGCAGTTCCATCCCGTCCGCCTCAGCCGCCCGCAGCGACCAGTTGCGCGGCCGCGCGGCCAGCTCGTCGCCCCGGATCACCCCGACGCTGGACAGCCCCAACTCCCGTGCGGCAGCGGCCGTCGCACGGATGTGGGTGGAGTAGGCGCCGCCGAAGGTGAGCAGCCCGGTGCGCCCCTGCTCCACCGCCAGGGCCAGGTTGGGCGCGAGCTTGCGCCACTTGTTGCCGGGCACCGTCGGATGCGCGAGGTCGTCCCGCTTGAGCCGCAGCCGCACCCCGGCCCGGGCCAGCACCGGGACGTCCACGGCCGTCAGCGGAGTCGGCAGGGCGGCGGGCGAGAGGACGGCGGGCGGCGGCATCGGCCCAGCATACGGAGGGCGCCCGGCGGGTGCGCGGCGGGCGGTCACGCCTCCGTGGAGGACTGGAGATGGGCGAAGACCACCACGTTCTCGGTGTAGTCCTTGAGCTTGCGGTCGTACGAGCCGCCGCAGGTGATGAGGCGCAGCTGCGCGCTGCCGGTGTCGGCGTACACCTGGGCGTCCGGGAAGGCGTTCTTGGCGAAGGTCTGGGTCGAGTCGACGACGAAGGTCGCGACGGTGCCGTCCTCGCGGGTGATGTCGACGGTGCTGCCGGGGGCCAGCAGGTGCAGCATCAGGAAGACGGCCGGGCCGGTCCTGGTGTCGACGTGACCGGCGACCACCGCGCTGCCGCGCTCGCCGGGCGAGGCTCCGCCGCGGTACCAGCCCACCAGGTTCCGGTCCTCCGGGGCGGGGGCCTCCAGGGACCCGGCGGCGTTCAGGCCCAGCTCGGTGAACGGCGCGTCCAGGAACAGCTGCGGAATCCTCAGCCTGGTCGGCCGGGACCTGGGCAGCGCGGGGCCGACCGGAGCGACCCGGGAGGGCTTGGCGGCGGCCGGTACCCGGGCCGCACCCGCCGGGGCCGCCGCACCCGCCCGGGCTGCCGGGGCCGCCACTCCGGCCGCGGCGGCCGGCGGCGGCAGCACCGCCGGAGCGCCGTCCACGGACTGGTAGATCACCAGCAGTCCGATCGCGGCCGCCCCCATCGCCCAGCGGAAGAGCCGGAGGCTGCCGTCCGGCGCGGGGCCGCCGTCCGCCGGTGACTGACTGTCCATCGTGACGGCGACCTCTCCTCGTACTGGTACTGGTTCGTATGCGCGTGCGCGTGCTCGTGGGCGGCGGCCACGGCCGGACGCGCTGCCGTGGCCGACACCCGGCGGCGGCGACCACGGCAGGACGGTGAGCGGCGCCGTCGGCTCAGGCCGAACCGGTGGCCGAGCCGCGGCGGCGCAGGGCGTACGCGCCGACTCCGATGCCGCCGGCCAGCAGGGCCGCGCCGGAGGCCAGTCCGCCGCCGGAGACGGACAGTGCGCCGCCACCGGTGTGGACGCCGCCGTGCGGCTTCTGGTCCTCCTGCCAGGGGGCGTCCGCCTCGTCGGAGGTCTCCTTGCCGCCCTTCGCGCTGTCGTCTTCCTTCTTGCCGTCGTCCTTCTTCGCGTCGTCCTTGTTCACTTCCTCTTTCTTGCCGTCGTCCTTCTTGGCGTCCTCCTTGACGACCTTCTTGTCGGTCGCGGGCTTGTCCGCCGCGGGCTTCTCCGCCGGAGGCTTGTCCGCCGCGGGCTTGTCGGCGCCCGGCTTGTCGGCCCCGGCCTTCTGCTCGTCGGCCGCCGAGGGCTGGTCCTGCCAGACCTTCTGGTCGTCGACCGTGGCGGACTTCGGCGCCGGCGCGGTGTCCGCGTAGGCGATCGGAGAGCCGAGGGCCAGGACGGCGGCGACGGCCGCTCCGGCGAGGAGGGTGCGTTCAACACGCATGAGACTGATCCTTCCGACGCTCCCGGACGACCGCCGACCATCCGTCGGCTCATGGAATCGTGGTCACGCCTCAATCACCGTCGGTCACAGACCGACCGTGCGCCACCGGCGGCTCGCATCCGGGTGAGAGCCAGGTCGTTCGTGCCCTGCCGACGGAACGTTCCCCGTGGCGGCGCCCGCCCCTCCGGGCAGCGCCACGGCCCGCTCCAATGGCGGAGGCCCGTTGGGCCGTCGGAGTGGCACTGGGCCCCAGTGCGGCACTCGACCGCGTCGGACGGAGAGCACGGGGGACAAATGGGCCCATGTTGTCACATCATCAGATCATGTCCCGCCGACTCCTCCTGAGCGCCGCCGGACTCACCCTGCTGTCCGTCGAAGCCTGCGGGGCCCCGCTGTCGAACGGGAGCAGCGCCGAACACCGCGCCGGCTCCCCCGGTCCACTGCCACCCAACTCCGCTCCGCCCACCCCACCCCCGAGCCCGGCCGCCTCGCCGGTGAACGTGCCGAGTCCGGCCCTGAACGTGCCGAGCCCGGCCCTCGGCCCCGCCACGGCGGCGCCGCGCCCGATGACCGACCCGCTCTTCTCGCTCCCCGCCGCCGCCGGCGCCACCGCCGACAAGCTGGTGGCGCTGACCATCGACGACGGGCCGGACCCCACCCACACCCCCATCGTGCTGGGCATCCTCAAGCAGTTCGGGATCCGGGCCACCTTCTTCCTGGTCGGGGAGAACGCCACCGAGCACCCCGAGCTGGTCCGCGAGATCTCCCAGCAGGGCCACCACCTCGCCAACCACACCTGGACGCACCCGGACCTGCGCCACCTCCCCGAGGCCCAGGTGCGGGACGAACTGGAGCGCACCTCCGACGTCCTGCAGAAGGCCTCCGGCAAACCGCCGACCTGGTTCCGCGCCCCCGGCGGGGACTGGTCGAACGTGGCGCTGCGGACGTGCAGCGAGCTGGGCATGCGGCCGATGGGCTGGTCGGTCGACCCCCGGGACTGGGCCCGCCCGGGCACCTCCAAGATCACCAGCCGGGTGCTGAAGGCCGTCCGGCCGGGTTCGATCGTCCTCAACCACGACGGCGGCGGCGACCGCTCGCAGACCATCGCGGCCATGCGCGCCTACCTGCCGGTACTGATCGACGACGGCTACCTGTTCACCGCGCCCCGGTGAACCGCCCGGCCGGGGCTGCTCACCGCGCACCGGCGCGCACTACCTACGGCCGCCCGGGGTGAGCAGCCCCAGCTCGTAGCCGGCGGCGACCGCCGAGGCCCGGTCCTTGGCCTCCAACTTGGCGTAGATGTGCAGGAGGTGCGTCTTCACGGTGGCCTCGCTGATGAACAGCCGGGCGGCCGCCTCCCGGTTGGTGGCGCCGCTCGCCACCAGCCCCAGCACCTCCAACTCCCGTTGGCTGAGCGGCTCCTCGGCAGGCTTGCGGACCTGGCCGAGCAGCCGGGCGGCCACCGTCGGCGAGATCACCGACGCCCCGGCCGCCGCCGAGCGCACCGCGTGGAACAGCTCCTCGCGGGCGGTGTCCTTGAGCAGGTAGCCGGTGGCCCCCGCCTTCACGGCCGGCAGCACGTCGCCGTCCGTGTCGTACGTGGTGAGCACCAACACCCGGCAGGGCAGGCCCCGTTCGGCCATCGCCCGGATCGCCGAGACCCCGTCCATCCGGGGCATCCGGAGGTCCATCAGCACCACGTCGGGCCGCAGCGACTCGGCCAGCACCAGGGCCTCGGCCCCGTCCCCGGCCTCGCCCACCACCTCGAAGCCCGGGGCGGCGGCGAACATCCCGCGCAGCCCGTCCCGGACCACCGGGTGGTCGTCCACGATGAGCAGTCTGATCAGGTCCGCCACGGATTCCTCCTTCGTCGTGCGCCCCGGCACCGTCACGCGCCCCGGCCGATCGCCGGGACGGCGGCCGACACGGTCGTTCCCACGCCGGGCTCGGTCTCGATCTCCAGCCGGCCGGACAGCCGCTGGACGCGCTGCCGCATCACCGAGAGACCGTAACCCCCGCCCGTACCGCGCGACTCGGGCTCCCGGTCGGGGTCGAAGCCGACCCCGTCGTCGCGGACGTCCAGGGTCACCAGGTCGGTCATGTACGAGAGGGTGAGCCCGACCCGGGAGGCCGCCGCGTGCTTGGCCACGTTGGCCAGCGACTCCTGGGCCGTGCGCAGCAGGGTGACCTCGACCTCGGGGTGCAGCGGGCGGGCGTCCCCGGTGACGGTGAGCGCGGCGGCCGGGGCGCCGTCCCGGGTGTGCCGCTCCTGCCACTGCGTGAGCACCTCGGCGAGGGCGTCCGGCAGGCCGGCCCGCTCCAACTCCTCCGGGCGCAGCGCGTGGACGGCCCGGCGGGCCTGGTCCAGGCTCTCCCGGGCCAGTCGGGCGGCGCTGTCCAGGTGGCGGTGCCAGACCTCGGCGGGCTCCCGCTGCTCGCGGGCCTGGTCGGCCGCCTGGAGCTGGGTGACGATGCCGGCGAGGCCCTGGGCGACGGTGTCGTGCATCTCCCGGGCCATCCGCCGGCGTTCGTCGGCGACGCCCGCCTCCCGGGCCTGGACCAGCAGTTGGGCGTGCAGCCCGGCGTTCTCGGCCAGGGTGGCGGTCAACTTGGCGTTCGCCTCGGCGAGTTCGGCGTTGGCCTGCTGGCGGCGGCGGCTCAGCCGGTCGGTGACCTCGCTCAGCGTGATGATCACACCGACCACCAGCAGGTTGAAGGCGAGGATGGTGAGGAAGCTGGCGATCTGCCGCCCGGTGGTCGGCAGCACCCCGCCGATCTGCGAGAGCGAACTCGGCACGGCGGGCGCCGCCACGCCCAGCACCCGGACGAATCCGCGGAGATGGCGGGCGGCCTGGAGGTAGCCGGAGAAGGCGAAGAAGCCGAACCACGGGTCGCACAGCACCAGCAGCGTGATCAGGGCCAGCAGCGCCGCGAACAGCGGCACGCAGTACAGCGGCCGCTCGGCGGCGGCCGGCCGCCGGTCGAGGGCGGTGCGCAGCAGCAGGCAGACCAGGGCGGCGGCAGCGGCGGGCAGGATGACGGCGGGCGGCCGGGCGGCCGGGGAGGGGATCAGCAGCGCGAGGGCCAGCGAGACCAGCAGTGCGGCGTAGCCGATCGGGCCGAGCGCGCGGTCCAGCCGGTCCTGCCAGTCACCGAGGCTGGTCTCCCCGTCCACGGCCGTCCCCTCCCCTGCGTCGGCACCGGTCACTTCCGTCACACCCGTCACATCAGCCCCTCGGGTCACTCCCACCGGAACAGCTTGGCAGCGGCTCCCCCGGCGACCAGGGCGAACACCGCCAGTGTGACAAGATCCACTCCGTGCGGGAAGTGACCCGTCCAGGCGTCCTGCACGGACTGCACGGCCGCTCCGCTGGGAGTGAAGTCACCGATCCGGCGCAGCATCCCGGGCATCATGTCGCGCGGGATCCAGACGCCCGAGAAGAACATCAGCGGGAAGAACAGCGTCGCACCGATCGCGTTGCCCGCCTTGGCCGACGGCGCGAGGGCGGCGACCAGCAGGCCGAGGGCGAAGAGCGCGGCCGCCGAGAACGCGAAGGCCACCACGAAGCCCGCCACCTGCTTCGGCAGTGACACCCCGCAGAGCACCCCGGCCACCCCGACCAGCAGCAGCGACACCACCGCGACGGCGAGGTAGAGCGGCAGCAGCGCCCCGAGCAGCAGCACCGGCCGCACCGGGCTCGCCGACAACCGCCGCAGCACCCCCTTCTCCCGGTAGCCGGCCAGCACCGGCGGCAGGCCGTTCATCGCCAGCATCAGCAGGGTGAAGACGGCCATGATCGGCGCGTAGAGGTCGATGGTGCTGAGCCCGTGCAGGGCGGCCGAGGTCCTGCGCAGCGCGGGGATCGAACCGAGGATCCCCATCAGCACGACCGGGAAGGCCAGGCTGAAAAACGCCGTCACGGGGTCGCGCAGGAAGAGCTTCGCCTCGGTCGCGGTCAGCCGGCGCAGGGCGTTGCGGGACGTACTCATCTCAACTGTTCCTTTTCCCATGGTCTCTGTGGTCCCTGTGGTCCCTGTGGTCCCTGTGGTCCCCGGCGCGGAGCCGCGGTCAGTTCCGGTGGCCGGTCAGCGCGACGTAGGCGTCGTCCAGGCTGTGTTCCTTGATCCGCAGGCCGGTGACGACCATCCCCCGGCGGGCCAGCAGCCCGGTGACCTCGTCCGCGTAGCCGCCGGTGCCCGACACCACGACGCGTCCGTCGGACTCCTCGACGCCGGTGACGCCCGGCAGGCCCGCCAACTCGGCCGGGTCCAGCGGGCCGCCGGGGCGGAAGCTGAGCGTGCCGCCGATCCCGGAGCGGGCGATCAGCTCGCGCGGCGTACCCGAGGCGACGATCCGGCCGCCGTCCAGCACGGCCGCCCGGTCGCAGAGCGCCTCGACCTCGTCCATGAAGTGCGAGACCAGGACGACCGTCACCCCGCTGTCGCGCACCTGGCGGACCAGCTCCCAGGTGTCCCGGCGGCCCTGCGGGTCCAGCCCGGTGGTCAGCTCGTCCAGGAAGGCCACCTCGGGGTTGCCCACCAGGGCGAGGGCGATGAACAGCCGCTGGCGCAGGCCGCCGGACAGCTTGCCGAACGGCGTCTCCCGGTGGTCGGCCAGGCCCCACTGGGCCAGCAACTCCCGCCGGTCACACGGCCGGGGGTAGAAGGAGGCGTACAGCTCCAGCGCCTCGCCGACCCGCAGCGCGTCCTGCAACTGCGCCTGCTGGAGCTGGACGCCGATCCGCGACCGCAGTTGGGCCGCCTGCCGCACCGGGTCCAGGCCCAGCACCCGGACGCTTCCGCCGTCGGCCCGCCGCAGCCCCTCGCAGCACTCGACGGTGGTGGTCTTCCCGGCGCCGTTCGGCCCGAGCAGCCCGAAGATCTCGCCCTCCGCGACCTGGAACGACACGCCCTCCAGGACGCTCCGCCGCCCGTACGCCTTCCGCAGATCCGCTACCTCGATGACCGGTGTGACCACTTCGACCGACTCCCCTGCCCGCTTGCCGCTTGCCTGCCACGGCTTCTTCCGCCGTGAGACAAGACTCCCCTCCAGCCCAGGGGCCCGGGATCGACCGGTCGGTCACGGTCGCGGGCCACTGCGGTGGAGGGGAGATCAACCGATCGGTTGATGCGGTCCCGGGTGCCGGGTCGTCGAGGTGTCAGCTCTCCTTGACGACCACGGTCTTGCCCGCCTTGTCGTGCAGGCACTGCTGCAGCGGCTTGTCCCACAGCTGCCACAGGACGTCGACCAGCGAGAACAGGCTGCCCACCAGGTAGAGGGCCTGCGGCCCGGCGAAGACCGCCGCGCGGGTCCAGTACTCCGCGTCGGTGGGCCGGCCGCCGTTGCCGAGCGCGACGACCCGGATCTTCATCGCCTTCTTGCCGATGGTCTGGCCGTTCTGCGTGATCGTCATGCCGGCCTCGTAACCGAGGATCAGCACGGCCACCACCACGTAGTACAGGAACGGGTTGACCGCCATGACGACCGAGCCGACCACGATGAGCGGTATCAGCAGCACCGCGGTGTCGATCAGCCTGGCCAGGAACCGGTCACCGGGCGAGGCCAGCACCCGGCTCCCCGGCGCGGGCGGGCCGCCGTAGGGGGACGCCGGGGCGAGCCACGGCGGCAGCGGCTGCTGCGGCGGGGCGTACGGGGGCTGCTGCCCGTAGGGGGGCTGCTGCTGGTGAGGAGGCTGCTGCTGGAAGGGCTGGTCGTACGGGCTCTGCGGCGGCGGTGGCCCGTAGCCCGGCTGACCGTACGAGCCTTGCGGCGCCTGGCCGTAAGGATTCTGCTGCGGGCCGTCCGACTGCCCCTGACCATACGGTTCGTTTGTGCTCATGCCCCCGACTCGATTTCATGTCCGGGCGATCACCTGCGATCGCGGGGTTGACTCCCGCCCACAGGGTCCACAGGGCAATGGATCTTGTCAACACTTCTGTCCGGAGAGAGGATGGCGGGCCTGCGAACATTCCGTGCCCGTTCCGCCGAGGAGTTCCGATGACGCCCCTGGTCCCCCCGGCAAGCCGGCCCGCTGACGACTCATCGGGCAAAGCCCTCCCCTTCGACGCCGTGCTCTGCGACATCGACGGCGTGCTGCGGCACTGGCCCGCCGTCGACGCGATCGAACAGGCCCACGGCTTCGACCCGGGCGCGCTCGCGGCGGCGGCCTTCGCACCGGCCCGGCTGCTCCCGGCGGTCACCGGCGCGGTCGCCGACGAGGAGTGGCGCGCGGGGGTGGCGGCGGACCTCGCCGCCGCGCACGGGTCCGCCGACCGGGCGGCCGCCCTCGTCGCCGCCTGGTCCGAGGTCCTCCCCCGGGTCGACCCGGAGGCGGCCGGCCTGCTCACCCTGGCCCGCGCGACGGTCACGGTCGGGCTGCTCTCCAACGGGACCACCCGGCTGGAACGGGACCTCGCCGCACAGGGACTGGACACCCTCGCCCACACCGTCGTGAACACCGCCCGGATCGGCGTCGCCAAACCCGACCCCCGCGCCTACCTGACCGCCGCCCAGCTGGTCGGAGCCGACCCCGGGCGCTGCCTCTTCGTCGACGACACCCCCGCCAACGTCACGGCCGCCCGCGAGACCGGCATGACCGCCGTCCACTACCGGGGCCCCGAAGACCTCCGCGCGGCCCTGGCGCCCCTGTTTCCCGGCTGAGCGAGCACACCGCCCCATGAGGGGGAATTCGCCTCGGGCGCCGTGTTCTGACGTGTCGTCACCGGGGAGCGGCCGACGGAGGAAGTGATCCGACCCGCGATCCGGCGGGTCTGCGGCGCCACGGGCGCATGGATGTCGCGCGAGGACGGCCGGGGACCTGCATTCGGTCCGGCCGGGAGTCGGGAAGCGTCGGGCGCTGCCCTGGGGCCGGTGCACCGTCAGCCGGTTCACCGGGCGTTCCCATCCGGGTGAATCTCGGCCTGTCAGCGGTTCGCCGGGCGCTGCCTGCTCTAGAGTTTTCAGCAGGTGGGCCCTTGTTCTGCGGAGTGGGGCGGGTGGGACTCGAACCCACGACCCAGGGATTATGAGTCATCAAGTCACCCGCCCTACTGTGCTTCAGGCTGCACCGAATTGCACTCCGCCGCAGGTCAGCTGAGTGATAGCTGATTCATGCTGCACCCCCTTGCGCCGGGTTGCACCACCCCGTCGTTTACCTGACGTTTCCACCAGACGGCATCTTGAGGTGCGCCGAAGCACTTTCGGGGCCGTGACCTGGGCCTCTGCGATGTCGCGGAAGTAGGGCACAGGGATTTCCCTTCCCAACGAAAGCGGCTCCGTCCCCACTACTCGGGGACGGAGCCGCTTCCCGCAACCGGCGGGTCGATGTCTGGCTTCAGAGTACCGATCAGGTGGCCTCGCTGGACAGCCCTGCTACCTGAGACCGCTCGCTAGTGCCCTACTGATGAGCCCGGCGCTTGGGCGGGCCGGGGACGCGGCTGGCGGCCCCGGCGGTGCTGTCAGGTGGTGGCGGGCGCCTGCTTGGTGCGCTTGGCGCTGGGCTTGGGCGGGTCGGCCTTCGCGGTGGCTGCCTTGTGGGCCTGGTTGGTCTCGGCTGGCGCCGGGGTGGCGTCTGCTGTCGGTTTCGTCGTGCGCTGGCGCGGCGATCGGGCGGGCTTCTTCGGCGCGGCCGGGGTGTTGGGTTCGGTCGGCGCTTCGGGGTTGAGCGTGATGGGGGCTTCTGGCTGGACCGTGGCTTCGGGGCCCGGCTGCTCTGCTGCCTCGGCGGCGTCGAGCCAGGGGCGGTGTCCGACGGCGAGTGGCTTGTGGTGGCAGGCCGGGAAGAGGGCTTCGTCGAGCAGGGCGATGATCGCGGCCGGTACGTCATTGGTGATCTCGTTGAGGCGCAGGACGGCGTGGTAGTGGTGGTCTTCTTGGAGGCGCTGGGCGAGGTGCTGGGCGTGTTCGTTGTGGGCGGCCTGGTTGGCGTCGTCGGGGAGTTCGGGGGCGGGGAATCCGGTGACCCAGAGCTGGAGGGTGAGGCCGTGGGTGCGGGTGAGGATGCCGGCACGGCGGCCGTCAGGCCCGCTGAGCGTGACGCCGTTGGTGCCGAGGTTTGCGTTGACGGTCCAGTGGTCGCCGAGGAGGGCGGCCGTGGCTTGGGAGAGGGCGGGGAGGTCGGTAGCGTGGATCTTCATCTGTTCTCCAAAGAGGTCCGGGGGTGGGCCCGGCGATCCAACGCCGGGCCCGGGGGCGCAAAGGGACTCTTTATGACTTAATTCTATACGCATTCTGGATAAGGGTCCGCTCGCTCCGGAGAGTTTCCGCAGGCCAGATCCCCTAAGCAGCGATCGACTGCCGCTGCAAACCTTGAATGGCCGCGCCCATCTTCGCTATCCGGACGTACTGGTTCCGATGCTCGATCACCTGGGCGCGCCGCTTGGCGGCACGTTGGGGGCCGTCACCCTCGGCGAGAGTGTCGCCGCACCAGACCAGGACGTTCGGCCCGAGGTCCCACACGATGGCGTTGACGGCACACAGCGAGGCGGCGATCGGGTCGACGTCGGTCATGGACCAGAGGAAGTCGGCGGGGCTGCGGCCGGCATCCCGGAGAGCCTGGGCCACCGCGCGGTGCAGGCCGCCGGAGCCTGCTGCCGGGTCGTCGATGGACCGGCCCGGCTGCCAGTCAGTGCCGTCGAGCACCATGCGGGCCATGAGCTCGGCCAGCTCCGGCGGCGTGTGGATTTCGGCCAGGTTTTCGCTCTGACCTGGGGAGCGGAAGGCGGTCAGGAGAAAGCCGAACACGTCGGTGGTGGAGCGGAAGTACGGATCTTCGTCGCCCAGCAGGTCGAGCAGTCCGGCATTGAGGGCGGCTCGGACGACAGCCCTGACCGGGGTGGCGTGGTCGCCGCTGGTCTTCTCGTCGGTCAGCCACTCATGAACGGGGCGTGCGCATTCGATCAGGTCGGGGCGGGAGATCCAGGAGCGAGCGAAGGATTCCTCAAGCGCCTTGAGGGTGTCGGTGCCGCTGAGGGTACGCCACCAGTCGGCGACATACGGGGCGACGGTGCTGCCCTTCGCAGGCCACAAGGCGACGCCTGCGACGGCTCCGATGGCGATCTCGAACCGGTTGGTGCCGCCTGCCTTCCACCAGGCGGAGGTGACCGCCTCGGCAAGTCTCAAGGCTGCGGCGTGTGGGTTTGCCGGGGGGTGGATGTAGCGGCGTCGGCCGGGGGTGCGCGGGGCATTGGCTGCTCCGTTGGCGTGCGCCGATTCGCCGGCGTCGGCCGTGGCGGCTTCGGGGGTGGCCTTTGGCGGTTTCACGCGCTTGCGGATGTTGAGGGACGGCCGATTCTCCGGCGGCTGGTTGAACAGGTCGAACTGCATCAGCTGTCTCCCCCCTGACCTCCGGTTGCGAGGAGCGCGCGGGCGGTGAGGAGTGCCCCGGTCAGGGTTGGCGACTCGACGGTCACATCGAAGAAGCCGCTGGCCCACATGTCCGCTTCGAGTTCGGGCTGCTCCTCCTCTTCCGGCACGGCGGCGAGCAGGAGCAGCGGGGAGGCGTCGCGGTCTCGGTAGACGACGCGCCAGGTGCGGAGAGGGCCTGCGCCGGCGTCGGCTGGCTCAAGGGCCCAGGCGTAGTCGGCCTTGTGGATGTAGTGGTCGCCGTCTGTGCCGAGGAGGGTGAGGTGGGTGGGGTTGAGGATGTAGATCCACGGGTGGAGCGCGGGGTCGGCGCTGCGGTGGGTGATGGTCTCGGCGGGCATGTCGCTCTGGTGGCAGAGGCATTCGCCCTGGTCTCCCTTGGCGGAGGGGATGGTCAGCCAGCCGCCCGGGTGGCTGTCGATGAGGTGGTCGGTGACTGCCCCTACGTCGCCTTGGTGGGTGGTGCGGACGAGGTGCATGAGGTCGGGGATTCGCAGGACGGGCAGCCCGTCGAAGTGGACGTAGCGGCCGGTGTAGCCGTCTGGGGTGGGGTGGGCGACGACGGATCGGATCGGGAGGCGCATTGGTGCTCCTGTGCGTTGGGGGGGCGCGGCCGCCGAGTGGCGGCCGGGCGGGTTTGGTCAGGTGAAGTGGCGGTTGATGCGGCGGGTGATCTCGTTGGCGACGGTTCGGAGGTGGCGGCGGTCGCCGTGGTGGAGGAGCGCGTGCTTGAGGGCGAGGGGGTAGCAGGCGTGCATGACGAGGTCGGCGTATTGGGTGAGGGTGAAGGCGTTGAGTTCGTCGGGGCGCAGGGCCCAGGCCGTGATGGTGGCGCTGTTGACGAGGTATTCGGCTTGATCGCGGGGGGCGGTCCGGTAGGGGTGGGCGGTGAGGAGGGTTGCGACGGCTCGGTGGTGGTGGTCCGGGAGGGGGCGGTTGAGCGTGGCCTGCTGCACGGTGGGCCTTTCGAGTGGCGGTGGGGTCAAGCTCATCCTTCGGTGGTCAAGGTTGATGCGGTGAGCTGGAGTTGGACGGGCTCGGTGCCGCTGTTCTTGAGCGCGCGGCAGTCGTCGCAGTACCGCTCTCCGCGGGTGTAGTGCTCGTCGATGCCTCGCGAAGTGCCGCAGATGTCACGGGCGTTCAGTGGTAGCGGCAGCTCCCGGTCGTCGGCACCGTCGACGGTGGCGATGACATCCCCGCCGAACCAGATCCGGCCGCCGGCCACGCCGTCGAACTTCGATGGCCTGGGCCGCACTTGGTAGATGCAGCGGGCACGGACCGGGCAGGGCCCGCAGGTGGGCAGCAGGTTCAGGCAGAGCTTCAGGAGGCTGCTGCGGTCCGAGTACCGGCGCTCACTCGGTGCGAAGGCGAGGTTGCGGTAGCAGACCGGCATGAAGGCTTCGGTGGCAGGCAGCGCGGAGTACGCCATGGATCAGGTCCTTTCGGGCCCGCCCCGCAGGTTCGGCGGGGCGGGCGGGGATGTCAGCGGCGCGAGCGGCGGTCGAGCGGGTGGCGGCGGTCGGCCAGGCGGCGGGGCAGCGGGACCAGCCGGATGTGCCAGTCGGGGTTCCAGCAGCCGCACGGTGTCCAGGCGTCCCAGTGGTAGCCGCTGAGCCATCCGCCGTCGCCGTGGCACCGTCGGCAGTGCCGGTCCGGGCTGTCGGTGACGATGAGCACGGGCTGCGGGTCGTCCAGGGTGACGATGCGCAGCCGCCGCAGCAGTTGGGCCCGGCGGAGGATGTGGGGGAAGGTCATCACAGCACCGCCTGGAGGCGTTCGCCGATGAAGCGGGCGACGTTCACACTGACGGCGTTGCCGGCCTGCATGGTCTGGGCCGCTGAGTCGCCGAAGACGATGTAGTTCGCCGGGAACCGCTGTCCGAGGAGCTGTTCACGGGGTTGCAGCATGCGGAAGTGGCAGTCTTCTATGGCGGGCGCCGAGCGGACTACGGCGGCCGAGGCCTTCGTGCTCAGCGTGTGGAAGGGGTGTCCGGCGGTTCGGGTGGCCGCCTTGCGGTAGGGGATCACGAGGGTGTTCCGGTAGGGGGCTGCGATCCGCTGCCCTGGCACGACCAGGCCGTGGTGGTTGCCCTGTGCGGTGACGCTGGCGAGGGGCGAGCTGATCCGGCTTGCGGTGGAGTGGTTGCGGTACTCCACGATGTACGGCTCGGGCATTGCCACGAGGGCTTCGCTCTCGCGGGTGGTCCGCGCGCGGAACGGAGCGTCGGTGCGGGCCGTGTCGGTGTTCCAGCTGCCGCCGGCTGGCACCAGCAGGGCTTCTCCCTGCTTGGTCGAGCGGGTCGGTAGGGGGCGAGCGGTGGGGTCGAAGGCCCGCGCGTCGCCGTCCTTGCCGTGGGTGATGGTCAGGGCGCTCGGCTGGTGGGGGTACATCTCTAGTCCGGCCTGGATGCGGGCCGTTGTGGTGGAGGCCAGGGGCCTGCTCCGTTCTCCGATCCGGGTGCCGATGTCGTTCCAGTTGATGACTGCGGCGGCTGGGCGCACGTAGGGTTCGACGATCGCCCGCCGGCACCGGCTGTTGGGGCATCGGTAGTCGTACTGGACGCCGTAGCGTCCGGCCTTCGTCTTCGGGTCGCGCCAGCTCTGGCGGGCCCTGATGTTCTTGTCGCACTGGAAGCACCAGGCCCACGGGCGTGGAGCGAGGTCGGGTTTGCGGGCTCCCTTGGGAGTGAAGACCACGTAGACCCGGTCGCGCCATTGCGGCGCGGGCGCGTTGTGGTCATCGCCGATGTGGGCCGAGTTGAGGCTGACGATCTGGTGCTGGAGGCCGAGGTCGGCCATTGCGGAGACGTAGGCGCGGAACAGGGGCCACCTGGTGACGAAGTCCGGCACGTTCTCGATGACGACGAACTTGAAGCTCCCGGCGCGGGCCTCGACGGCCCTGACGGTGCACCAGGCTGTGACGCGGGTCTTCTCGAACGCCTCCTTCGGGAGGTGCTTGATCCCGTCGTCGTCCTCGTCCCACAGTCCAAGCTGGTTGTCCGGCGGCTCGGTGGCGTTGCCGCCGGCCGGGCTGAGTTCGGTGCAGATGGGGCTGGCCCATAGGCCGTCGGCCTTCGGCAGGTAGCGCATCCGCATGTCGGCGACATCGCTGAGCAGGTGGTCGGCGTTGGGGTGGTTGGCGGCGTGGGTCTGGAGGGCGAGGCTCCAGTGATTCACGCCGAGGAGCAGCTCCATCCCGGACTCGACGAGGCCGGTGCTGCTGCCTCCGGCGCCGCAGAGGAAGTCGATGACTTTCAGGGCCATGGTGGTGATCTCTCTCCAAGAGGTCGGGGGTGCCCGGCCCGGGTGGTGGGTCGGGCGGGGTGTTTCAGCGGTGGCGGCCTGTTCGGCGGCGTCGGCGCTCCGTCAGGAAGTCGTCGATGGCCAGTGCCGCCCAGATGAGTGCGCCGAGTCCGGCAAGGCCGAGTAAGGCGAGGTCGGCGGTCACGGCCGCCTCGCGTTCGCCGGGCAGGTCCGGGCGCCGGTGAGGCGGGCCAGGTTGATCAGCAGGCCGCGCGAGTCGTTGATGCGGCGCGCTTCGGTGATGGCGTCCACGATCTCCGCGCGCTCCGCGTCGGTGGTCGGGTGGGCGATCACGCAGTGGCAGCGGCGGGCCGGGGTCGTGGGGTCAGCCACGGTCGGTGTCCGTGCTGGTTGCGAACTCGGCGGCGGTCACACCGAGGTGCAGCAGGGCGTCGCCGCGCATCCAGACGCTCCTGGGCCACTCGCGGCTGGGGTGGATGTAGATCCGGTGCCAGCCGTCCTCGGGCAGGCTCTGGTGGTGCACGTCGTAGGCCTGCGCCGCGTACTCGCGCTCGACGTACGGGCGCAGTACCGGGGAGCGGGGGGTCCCGTCGGCCGTGATGTGCTGGAACCTGAGCGCGACCGGCTGGAAGGCGGCGCGCCACGGCTCCGTCAGGCCGCGGGCGAGGAGGTAGGCGTCGACGGCGGCGAAGAGCGGTGAGCGGAGCTGGCTGTTGAGCAGGTCGCTGCCGGCGAACGTCGAGTCGTAGATGAGGTCGGAGATGGTCGGGTTGTCGTCGTGGTGGCGGCAGACGCGCCAGCCCTTCACGTCGTGGGGGTTGCTGGGCAGAGCCTCGTCGCTGGCGATGGACAGGTGGCTGCCGTCCGGTAGGGCGGCGTGGATGTAGTACGCGCCACCGCAGGTTTCGAAGTCGGTGACGAAGCCGCGCTCGCGCAGGGGTCGGATGATGTGGCTGTAGTTCTCGAACAGGCGGAGCCAGTAGGGGTCGTTGATCCGGCGGTGGTCGGGCATGGGTGCGAGGCTCACGGTGGTCTCCAAAAGGTCGGTCTGGGTGCAACTTGCGTTAGGTTGTCGCCTACTTTTGGTCGGGCGGGTCGGGTACGCCCGGCCCGGTGGTGCTATGCGGCCCGGTGGGCGCCGGCGGCGAGGCGGTCGGCGTAGGCGGTGGCGACCTCGGCGATCCGGTGGGCTTCGGCGGCGATCCGGCGGGCCTGCTGGATGGCGTGGACGCCTTGGCGGCTGTCGAGCGTCGTGACGCCGTGGCCGAGCGATTCGATGAGCCGGACGGCTCTGTCGTCCAGCGCGCGTTCGGCATGCCCGAGGTCGTCGAGGTCGCATTCCCTTCGGACCCGGTCGCGCAGGTCGGCGATCTCGGCGAGGGCCTCGCCCACAGCCTCGTCATCGTCGAGCCGCTCGGCGAGGTCGAGGAGGAAGGGTACGAGCTCGCCAGTGTGGCCCAGTGTCAGAACTCCGCCCACGCCGCTCCCGAGCGTTGGCAGGTACGTCATGCGCTTCCTCCGATCTTCCGAGCGAGACCCTCTCGCTTATGTCTTAATTCTATACGCTTAAGATCATCCGATCCACCTTCTCCTAGAACGTCATAAAGTTGCTACCTACTTTTGGAGCCTGCCGCGGGCCTTTGCGACCACCGCGCGCGCCTCCTGCCGAGCCGCCTGGAGTGCCTGAGCACCCCTCTGCGCCTGGTTGCGACGCTGCTCCGCCTCCGAGTGCCAGTCCTGCCAGAACTGGCCCTCCTGAGCCCGTGCAGCCTCCTTCCGCGCCACGTCCTGCTTCGCGAGCTGAGCCCTCGGGCTGGTGCCGCACGCCCGGCAGTTCCCCGCGGCCTTTCGGTGCGCCGGGCAGCCCTCCAGCTGCGCAGCGGACGACGGATCGTCATCTCCAGCTGCGGGAGCGGGCCCCCCTGTGGCGCCAGCCACGGGGGTAGGGGGGAAAGGAAAGGAAGAGGCAGGGGAAGGAAAGGAAGGGGTTCCCGCAGGGGAACCTGCTGGGTTCCCCTGCGGGAACCTGATGGGTTCCCCCGGGGGAACCTGTTCTCCCTCCGGCACTGGGTTCCCCTGGGGGAACCCATCCGCTGCAGAGACCATCTCGGCCGGCGTCTCCTTGCCCATCAGGTCCAGGTAGGTGCGCGCCGCCTTCGACGGTGCGGCCCTCTTCACTCCCTTCCGGGCGAGATTCGGGTTCTTCGGCGCCTTGTTCGCCACCAGCCGCTGCGCCCTCAGGTCGTCGGCCTTCGGCATCTCCGGCACCGCCAGCGGGAAGACCCGGTACACCGCTGCCCTTCCCGGGCGCCCGACCTCGACCCGCTCCACCAGGCCCTTGGCGACCAGCTCGGTGATGATCGTCGTGCACCGCTTCTCGCCGACGCCTACCCACGCGACCATCCGGTTCATGCCCGGCCGCGACAGGCGGGTCTCGTCATCGGCGGAGTCGGCGAGCTTCTGCATCATGAGCTTCTGCGTCGGGTTGACCAGGTCCTTCGGCAGGTAGCTGGCCAGGATCATCAGGTGGATGGACACTGCGGGTTCCCCTCGGTGGTGCTCGGGCGTGCGCGCTGGACCGGATGGGGGATCACTCCCGGTACGGCACGATGCGGATGGTCCTCGCGGATGACCTGCCGGTGTCGCGCATCGGCACGGGCAGGCCGGCGGCCTTGAGGATCTTGACCATCCTGGCCAGGTCCTCGGTCTGCGGGACCTTCAGGCCGGCGTCGTCGAAGAGCTCGATCATCTTCGCCAGGTCGGGTTCCTCCAGGGGGTTCTCCCCGCCCCACTTCAGGACGTTCGGCCCGTACCGGCCGGCCTTGGATCCGTCGAGCTTCTTACGGGCGAAGTCCTTGACCCGCTTGGCCTCGGCGAAGGGCTTGTGAGCTTCGACGTAGTCGATCAGCGCCTGCTCCACGTCCTTGTCGTCGTGGATCAGCGTTGTCTGCGCAGGGCGGCCCGGCGCCGGTATGCCCCAGCAAGCCGTGGCGAACGGGCAGAAGTCGCACACGGCGTCCAAGTTGGGCCCCATGAAGTCACGGCGGCCGTCCTCCGGACTCTTGGTCTCAGCAACCCGGGTGAGCCACCACCGTGCCTCCTCGGCCCGCTGCGGGTCGAAAGGGATCTCGTACACGTGCTCGTCGCCGTTGTCCCTGCACACGTAACGAAGCCGGATCTGCTGAACGCCGACGGGTCCGAGCCGGGCCAGGACGCGCTGCCCCGTACGGTCTTCGAAGCCCTCCGTCCGCAGCAGGTCGGCGTAGAGGTGGACTTGCCGTAGCTCGGCCTCCGTCGGGCCGTAGCGCAGGACGTCGTCCCACTTCCAGACGGTCTTGGTCTTGATGTCCTCGACGGTGACCACGTCGGCGGTCACCTTGGGTCGCAGCCGGGCGGGCAGGCGCTTGGCTGTGGCCTCGTCGAGCTGGACGATGTCGATGCTTCCCCGGATGGCGGGGTCGGCGACCTTGCGCTCGATGAGCCAGCCGAACTCCGCCTTCGCGGCCTTGGTCAGGCCCTCGTGGGCCATGGTGCCGAGCGCGGCGGACCGGCTGAACACGGTGTCGGTCTTGGGGTGTCCGTGGAGGATGTAGGCGGCTCGGCGCTCGCACACGGTGTCGCTCGCACCGAGCTGGGTTTGCAGGGAGCGGGGCCGGCGGCCGTCCGCCGCCTCGACGGCTGCCCAGATGGACGGCGAGCTGGGTATGACTGCTGTGGACATGGGGTCTCTTCTCCAAGAGGTCATGAAGACCGGGCCGCCCGCTTGGGCGGCCCGGCGGGTGTCAGCTCTCGGCCGGAGGCTCGTCGCCGGCGAACTCCGCGTCGGCGTCCTGCAGCGCGGCGGCGGCCGCGCGCAGCTTCTCCGCGTCGGCGTCCTCCTTGGCAGCGGCGGCGCGTAGCTTCTCGGCCTCGGTCAGCGGCTCGTCGTCCATGTCGCGCTGCGGCTCGGTGAGCTTGCTGAGGCGTCGGCGGATGGCGACGGCGACGATGTCGCCTTCCTGTTCGCCGAGGCCGGACTGCCGGGGGTGCGCGGCGTCCCAGAGCCTCCTGAGCGTGGCCTTGTCCATCGCGGCCTCGACGCGGGCGAGCCACGGCCTTGTCCGGTCGGCGGCCAGCTCCGGCATCACGCGCGGCTGGGACTTGACGGAGCAGCCCATTCGGTTGAAGACCAGGTCCTCGATGGTGAAGTCGGGGATCTGGAGAGGCTTCCGGTCGGGGACCGCCATCCGCAGCGAGCGGACTTTGACGACCTCCACCTCCTGGCCTCGGCGCATTCGTACCCACACCGAGCAGTCGAACGCCAGGTCCTTGTGCCCGACGACCTTCCACTCCCAACGGCCGGTGATGGGGTTTCCGTTGTCGTCGACGCTGCTGACCTGCTTGCCGCGGGCGAGGACAACGACGATGCCTGGGAAGGTCTTCAGGAAGTGCATGACGTCGTTCCAGCGGTCGACCGCGTCGTTCCACAGGAACATAGGCACGTCGACGTCGGCGTCCGGGTCCTGGGCGAGGGCCTTGGAGTTCTTCTTGGTCCGCCGGGCGCGCTCCTGGGTCCAGGTGGTCAGCATCCGCCACAGGGCGCTGACCGAGTCGATCGTCAGCACCACCGGGGGCTGTCCGGCCTGCGCTGCCGTGCGGGCTTCGTAGTAGACAGCCTCGATCTGTTCCCGGATGTCCCGGTACGTGCCGTCGTGCTCGATGATCTCGTACTGGGTGCCGGGCAGAGCGGCGTACTCGTCGGCGGATCCCTCTGCGAGGTCGATCCAGTACATCTGGCCGATGAGCTTGGAGGCGCTGAACTGGGCGGCGCTATAGGTCTTTCCGGCGCCCTCCTCGCCCTCGATGAGGACGAGGGGGAAGGGCACGATGCCGGTGGGCTTCCGGCTTTTGATCTTGGGTGGCACGGTTCTCTCTCCAAGAGGTCGTGTCGGTGGGTCAGGCCGCGCGTAGGGCGCGGACCTCGAACAGCGGCTCCCATTCCGGGTGGCGCTCAAGGAGCAGCCGGACGTAGCGGGAGCGCCAGTTGTTGTTGAGGCGGAACTCGTCGCCCCTGGTGGCCTGGCCGTACCGGTAGCGCAGGAGCTCGAAGAGCATCCCGATGCCGATGCGCTTCCAGCCGCCGCTGACGCACTCGGCGGTTCGGCGTTCGAGCTCGCGGAGAACCCAGGGGTTCAGCTCGTGGAAGGCTTCGAACCGGATTTGGATCGAGGCGTTCGGCTCGTGGTCCGGGAAGACGAGTTGCTCGATGTCCTCCAGGCCCGGAAGGCGCGGCTGGGCGCTGGGCATGACGAATCCCCCCTCAGAAGATAGGCAACCTTGCGTTAAGTTGTCACCTATCTTTGACCTAAAGGATGGGATTGATCAAGGCGCATCGGCGCCGGCGCCACGTCGGCGGGCAGCGTCGGGGCAGTCTGCAGGGTGGTGCTCGGCGCCGCAGCCGCACAGCTGGACCGGGATGCGGTGCTCCACCTCGCGCAGTTCACCCAGGAGGACGGAGGCGCGACGGTGCAACCCTCCACCCCCCCGGACGTGGGTGCCGAGCGCGTCGATGACGACGCGCAGATCCCTCCCCCTGATCGTTGCGACCGGCCCCATGGCCGGCCTGACGTTGATGCGCATAGCCGCCTCCAGCGAGCGGGACCCTCCCGCTTTACGACTTAATTCTATACGCGTTTTGCTGTTGTGTCCAACGCCTACTCGGCCGGTACAGCCTTCTTCGCAGCCCGGCCGCGCGGCAGGATCTTCGATCCGGGGCCGTCGTACGAACCCTCACGCAGCGCGTCCACCACCTCATCGTCGGGCATCCAGATCCGGGCCACTGCCCGGTGCCGTACCCGCTCGGCTTCGGCCGGAGCCCACGGCCGGGCAGTCGGGTCCTTCGCCACGAGTGCGGCCGCCTCCAGGACGGTGTCCAGCAGCCACAGATGGGAACCGGAGAGGCTCCAGTCGCCCGCCGGCCACGCACCGCGCTTCTGCGCCTGCTCGACCAACGTGCCGTGCTCCAGGCCGAAGATCTGCATGACCTCCTGCTGGCCTACGATCACCGGGAGCTCCCCCACGGCGGCGACCCAGGCCGCCGGCTGCTGTGCTTCCACGATCGCCTGGAGAGCGGCTTCGTCGACAGCCTTCGACCGGGTGGTCAGCTCACCGAACCTGCGCACGAAGTCGAGCAGCCAGTACGGAGAGCCCGAGATCACGCGGGCGTAGGAGTAGTCCAGGTTCCCGCGGGTCACCCACTCCGAGACCCGGGCTGCCGTCACCCCGTAGACAGCTCCGAACTCGCTCTTCCCGGCCAGGAGAGGCTTCTTCACCCTGAACACCATCCCATCGTCAACACGGCAAGGCTACGGCTTGATTCTATGCGCACGGATGTTGGTGCGGGTGGGCGAGCGGGCTGATAGCCTGAAGTCCTCCAAGAGGTCAGGCCCCCACTCCATGAGTGGGGGCCTCACCCTTTTGCGCGGTGGCAGCTACATGCTTACGGCCCCTTTCGGCTCGCCCTCTCGAAGGAGGGCCGGTTACTCATGGGCGACGTAGCCATCACATCCGTCCGAACCGGAACGCCGCCGCCATGACGGCGGGCATGCCCGGCGCGTACGGACGATCAACGCGCGGGAAGCTCAGCCTTCCCGCCCGGGTACTGAGGCGGGCGGGCGTAGCCGAGGAGCCAGCCAAACGTCGGGCTGACGTTCTCCTCGGCGAACCGGAACAGTGCGTAGTAGGCGAAGCCGGCGAGCGGGACGAGGACGCCGGACAGGGCGGACGGGTCGAGGTCGAGACCGTACCGGGCCGCCAGGGCGGCCAGCCAGCCGACCAGTGCGGGCACGCCGGTCCTCAGCAGGGACAGGTAGATGTTCACGATCTCCTCTTGGTGGCGGGGTAGTTGGGGTTCAGGGGTGGGCTGCCGGCCGTCGGCGGGGCGGCCGCGATCCGGTGTAGCACGACTCCCGGAGCAGCCGGGGCAGCCGCGGGCCGGGCTCCGGGAAGGTGGGCGCGGGTCAGGTGACGGGGGTGTTCCAGGTGGCGGCCCAGGTGAGCGGCCCGACCACGCCGTCCCCGTCGAGGCCCTTCTCGCGCTGGAACTGGGCGCAGACGGCGGCGGACTTGGGGCCGTACTCGCCGTCGGCGGTGATGCTCCAGCCGCGGTCGGCCATCTTCTGCTGCCAGGTCCGGGCGGCGTCGCTCTCGGTGTAGTCGCGCAGGTACTGGCCCGGCCAGGCGGGGCCGGCGGACTGCGTCGGCGGCGGGGCGGGCACGGAGCCGCCGCCCGGGCGCGGTGCTCCGCGCCGCACCCAGGCGAGCAGCGGTCCGCCGGGGCATTCGGTGGCGTAGCCGTCGCAGTGCCCGAGGATCTCCGGTCCGGCTCCGTGCTGCTGGAGGAGGTCGATGCCGTCGCGGATGGCGCCGAGAAGGGCGTCGGTCGGCTCTGTCAGGCCTTCGGAGCCGATGAGGCCGCACACCGCGTAGTGCGCCCGGTTCAGCGGCTGGTCGCCGTTGGCGGCAGTGCGCTTGCCGATGCCCCGGCCTTCGAAGAGGTAGCCGTGGACGCATGCGAGGTAGGAGTATGCGATGTCGGAGTAGTTCTCGGTCTTGTTGGCGAGGTGGCTCGCCCGGATGTCCTTGACCTCCTGTACGCACAGGGAGTGGTCACCGGCGAGGGCCGGGGAGACGAAGGTCCCCTCATAGTGCACCTTGACGCCCCGGGTGGTGGGCTGGTCGGGTGCGGCGGAATCCGGCCAGCCGAGCTGAGCACGGGTGACGAGCTGCATGGGCGCGTCCTGCTTCTCCCCCGCGCCTTGCGGTATGAACTCTTGCACTTCATAGGGTTGTTACGGGCCCGCGCCCTTGGACAGGAGCCAGAGCTGAACGGCGGTGACGGCCAAGGGGGCGAGGAACGCGCCGACCATCAACCGTCGCCCCGCCAGGGCCTTCGCCTCGGCGTCCTGGCGGGCACGGGCTTCGGCGGCCAGGTCCCGTTCGACCACCGCCACCCGCTGCGTCATAAGCCGCTGGTCGGCCTGGTAGACATCCTTGGTGACGACCTGTTCGAAACGAGCGGCCAGAGCCTGGAGATCACCACGGAGGTCCTCACGGAGCCCGGCGATCCCCGTGCGCTGGTCCTCGCGGAGCTGCGACAGGGCCCGCTGGAGCTCCCACAGGGTGGGCTCAGCGGTCGGCGGGACGGACACGGGTACTCCTCAGGATCGCAGCCCCGCGCCACGCACACCCGATCTTACGGCGTGCCGGCGTCAGCGCCCCACAGGAGACCCGGTACTGACCCACAGAACCAGAGGAACTGGATTGCCCGTCTGCATATTCGGCCCGTCACCATCGAGGCGGAGGCCGCCGCTCCGGAGCAGACAGCCGCGCGCCCTTTATTCGGGAACCTCAAGAAGTACTCAACTCCCTTGTTGTCCTTGGCGAGTTGCCTCACCATACGATGCATGGATGGAGCTGAGGCACACCGCATCATTCGCGCTCAGGAGACACCCGTACGAGCGCGGTGATCTGTCAGACGCGAAGCCTGAATGGCTGCGGCCTTTCCGGCCCGGTAGAAGAGCAGCGAGAGTGAGGTGGGCGGCTGGCGAGCTGACCGACGGATGGATCATGCGGACCGACTCGGGAACCATCGTGGGCTCGCAGCTTGCCCCTGGCCCCCCTTGAAACACCCTGAATTTCCGTCAACTTTGTATGCTTGCAAAGCACTTAGGTGCTGGCATGGCCATACTGTCGCAGCAAGTGCTATGCGGGGGCCCGCGCGGGGAGTCGACACGGGCCACATCAACGGGGAGAACACCGTGGACACAGAACTGAGCACGCTGGCCGGAGTCGCTGCCGCGGCGGTAGTCCAGCAGCTGACCACCAGTGCCTGGGAACAGATCCGCAGCACGGTCGGCGACCTCTGGCGTCGCCGTCACCCCGAGCGGGCCGAGACGGTGCTCGCCGAACTCGACGAAGCCCGGCAAGAAGTCGCCGAGGCCCGCCGGCAGTCCGACGGCCGGAGCGAACAAGCCGTCCTCGACGAGTGGACGAACCGACTGCGACGGCTGCTCGCGGCCGACCCCGGTGCGGCTGGCCAGCTCCGGCAGCTGGTAGAGGCCCTGACAGCATCCGCCTCGACAGCGGGCCAGGCCCCGTCGGTCGTGATGAATGCACGCGCCTCCGGCCACGGCCGGATCAACCAGGCCGCCGGGGACATCCACATCACAGGGCGGTGAGCGATGCCCCCACAGCCCGACCAGGAACCGGACCACTGGCAGGACGACACCGTCAGCTTCCGCCTCGACGCCAGCGCGAGCGAGCACGCACACCTCAACCAGGCCGGCCGCGACCAGCACTTCCACATCACTCTTCCGCTGATCGGCGTGGCGGTGATCGTCGCGGTCCTCGCCGGCCTCTTCTACCAGCCGCTGGGGCAATGGGTGGGCAGTCTCACCGCATCCTCCTCGCCCTCCCCGTCGGCTGCGAAGAACGTCGTCATCCATTGGACCCCGTCCCCGCCTCCGGCGCCCTCTCCGCCTCCGGTGCCGCCCCCGCCTCCGACGCCCCCGCTACCTCCGCCCCCGAGCCCGACTCCACCACCGGAGCCGCCGCCCACACCGTCGCCTCCTCCTGACCCCGTCGACGTGGCCTTCCGTTCTGTCCAAACCGGCGAATGCGTCAGCAACTACCTGACAGGGATGGGGTCATTGTGGAGCAGCGATGTGCCGGTGGTGGTGGACTGCCGCGGCGGCAGCGCCTACTACCGGGTCACCGCGGCGACGACCACCCAAGCAAGCTGCCCGACTCAGTACGGTCAGACGTCCCTCGGCCACACCAACGGCGATCACACCACAACTGTGCTCTGCCTGGCCCGCCAGTTCCAGGTCAACCAGTGCTTCCCCGCGAACACCCCCGACTACCAGAAATATGACGGCTTCCTGGAGGTGGTGACCAACTGCAAGCCCGCACAATTCCCTCCCGGCTCCAACGTCATCATGCAGATCACGGCGGTCATCCCCGCAGGGAACAAATGCCCGCCGCTGCCCGGCTGGCATACCACGTCCTGGGCTGTCCTTGACAAGACGACCCAGATTTGTGTCGCCGCGGTGTGGGCAGTGAAAGGCTAGACCGGTTCGTGCTGATCAAGATGTGCGGGCCCGGGGCGGACGAGACACAGATGCGCCCGGTCGCCGAGGGAGCGGCCGGGCTGGGTGCCCTTCGTAGCCGGGTGGGCGCCGATCCGCAGTTAGGAAACGGCCTAGCCCCAATGCCACTTACTTAGCAGTCCCCGATTGGGCGTTGACCCGACAACACCCATGGGCGACGTCACAGTTACTGGCATCGACGCCAGCCGAGGTCAGGTGACCTCACGGGCTACAACATCGCCCCCGACTCCTGCCCCTCGGCGACCTGGCGCTCGTACTCCGCCCGTACCTTCGCCGACACCCGACAACCGTGCTCGACGCGGTCCGGCCGCCACCTCACGAGTAGAGAGTTGTTCTTGCTCCGGTTGCAGTTGATACAGGCAAGGACCAGGTTCGCCACCTCGTGACGCCCGCCCCGTGTGAGTGGCCGGATGTGGTCCACGTCCCCGTCTGCAGCTGGACGATCACAGTAGACGCACTGCCCTCCGGCGCGAATCTCCGAATACTCCGCCTCGGTGACGCGGTCCCGCGCCTCCGTGCCGAGTATCCGGGCGCGACGCGCGTTGTTATAGGCACGGGACCGGTTAGTCCGGATCTCCGGGGGAACGCTGTGCCACTTGCACGGACCACAACGGCGGTCTCGCCCCCAGAACGGGCTGGAACACTCCACGCAGACCCGGTCCGTTGCTTCACAGCCAGGGCAGATCGTGCGGTTGCCCCAGAAGATCCGGCCGCAATCGGGACATTCTCGGTCCTTCGCCCGACAGCCCGAGCACAGCCGGTTTCCGGCACTGCGGAACTCCCGACCGCAGCCCGCGCACTCTCGGTCCTCGTTCTGGCACCGGTTGCATCGGCTGCGCTTTCCGGTGAAGGCAACTCCACAGCCCGTGCACATCCGTTCGGAGTTCCGACAGGTGTCGCAGTAGTTCGTCGCACCGGTGAACGTCTCCCCGCAGCCCCAGCAGTCCCGTTCGATCTTGCGGCACTGCCACTGAACTTGAATTCGTGATGTCGGCCTGAGGATGGTTCAGCCGTCCATGATCAGGCCGGTGGCGGCGAGGCATCCGTCGATGAGGTGAGGGCGGTA
>NZ_BAAANT010000041.1:0-57182 GCF_039529945.1 Kitasatospora kazusensis
ACGACCCGAGGAGGCCCTGGCCGCCATCCAGGAAGCCGTCGACATCCGCCGGGAGCTGGCCGCTGCCCGACCCGACACCCACCTCCCCGACCTCGCCATGAGCCTCAACAACCTCGCCAACCGGCTCGGGGCACTGGGACGACCCGAGGAGGCCCTGGCCGCCATCCAGGAAGCCGTCGACATCCGCCGGGAGCTGGCCGCTGCCCGACCCGACACCCACCTCCCCGACCTCGCCATGAGCCTCAACAACCTCGCCAACCGGCTCGGGGCACTGGGACGACCCGAGGAGGCCCTGGCCGCCATCCAGGAAGCCGTCGACATCCGCCGGGAGCTGGCCGCTGCCCGACCCGCCTCCTACCTCCCCGACCTCGCCATGAGCCTCAACAACCTCGCCAACCGGCTCGGGGACCTCGGACGACCCGAGGAGGCCCTGACCGTCGGCCAGGAAGCCGTCCAGACCTACCGGCAACTGGCCGACGCCCGACCCGACACCCACCTCCCCGACCTCGCCATGAGCCTCAACAACCTCGCCATCCAGCTCGGGGTACTCGGACGACACGAGGAGGCCCTGACCGCCGGACAGGAAGCCGTCCAGACCTACCGGCAACTGGCCGACGCCCGACCCGCCTCCTACCTCCCCGACCTCGCCATGAGCCTCAACAACCTCGCCAACCGGCTCGGGGACCTCGGACGACACGAGGAGGCCCTGACCGTCGGCCAGGAAGCCGTCCAGACCTACCGGCAACTGGCCGACACCCGACCCGACACCCACCTCCCCAACCTCGCGGGCAGCCTCAACAACCTCGCCATCCAGCTCGGGGACCTCGGACGACCCGAGGAGGCCCTGACCGTCGGCCAGGAAGCCGTCCAGACCTACCGGCAACTGGCCGACGCCCGACCCGCCTCCTACCTCCCCGACCTCGCCATGAGCCTCAACAACCTCGCCAACCGGCTCGGGGACCTCGGACGACCCGAGGAGGCCCTGACCGCCGGACAGGAAGCCGTCCAGACCTACCGGCAACTGGCCGACGCCCGACCCGACACCCACCTCCCCAACCTCGCCATGAGCCTCAACAACCTCGCCATCCAGCTCGGGGACCTCGGACGACACGAGGAGGCCCTGACCGCCGGACAGGAAGCCGTCCAGACCTACCGGCAACTGGCCGACACCCGACCCGACACCCACCTCCCCGACCTCGCCATGAGCCTCAACAACCTCGCCAACCGGCTCGGGGACCTCGGACGACACGAGGAGGCCCTGACCGCCATCCAGGAAGCCGTCCAGACCTACCGGCAACTGGCCGACACCCGACCCGACACCCACCTCCCCAACCTCGCGGGCAGCCTCAACAACCTCGCCATCCAGCTCGGGGACCTCGGGCAACCCGAGGAGGCCCTGACCGCCATCCAGGAAGCCGTCCAGACCTACCGGCAACTGGCCGACACCCGACCCGACACCCACCTCCCCGACCTCGCCATGAGCCTCAACAACCTCGCCATCCAGCTCGGGGACCTCGGGCAACCCGAGGAGGCCCTGACCGCCATCCAGGAAGCCGTCCAGACCTACCGGAACCTCGCCGCCGCCCGACCCGACACCCACCTCCCCGACCTCGGCATGGCTTTGCGGGTGCAGTCCTGGCTTCAGGGAGAGACGGGCAGCGGAGAAAAAGCGACCTGAAATACCGCAGGTCCCGTCCGGTTCCCGCCGCACGGGGCGCTGCCTGGGAGCGGCGCGCAGCGGATCGCTGCGCGCGAGCTGGTGGTCTCGGCCCGCTGTGGCCCGGGCCCACCCGGTGCCGTGATCGGTCGCGGCCGTGACCGGGGTAGTGGCTCTGTTCACCTCGCGGAGCAGCGTTTCGACAGCAGTTCGGGAGTCAGCAGCCGAGCTGGATGCTCACGAGAACGGGCAGCACCTCGGTGGTGATCGGAAGAACGCTGGCTACCGCTTCTCGGGGCTCGGGGCAAAAGCGCTGGCTACGGGCGCAGGCGGCAGGGACCACCGCTCCGCTGCCGGGCGTCGGTATGTGCCTTCCGTTCTCGTGAACACCGGCTCCGCCGACCAGCGCATGCCTCCCGAAGTCGTGACGAACCGACTTCACGACTCGTGAACAAAGCCAGGGGTAGGGGCAGTCGCGTTCGCCAGGCATGGACATCCCGGGAGTAGGCGGTACGTACGAGCACACGGTGACGGCGCTGCGGGTGGGTGAACTCCGTGAGGCTCTCGCCGGGCTGCCCGACGGTCTTCCGGTGTTGGTGAGTGTGCCGGCCGGGCCAGGCACGGTGATGTTGGGCGATGACCGGGTGGAGCGTCTGGTTCTCGTCGCCGCGAGCGGTCCGATCCCGGGGCTGACCGACGACGGCTGCCGGCCGTTGCTGCTGCTCGCCGACTTCCCCTGTGGCCGCTACCCGGCAGGACGGCACTGACCGGAAGAAACGGCCGGGAGCAGCGTCCGTCTGGAGGGGCGTCGCCTGCGTGCGGGCCCGGCCCCGCGCATACGGCGGGCAGGCGGGGCTCGTGGTGCGCCCGCCCGCTGGTCCCGAACGCTGCGGTCTCCGTGAGCAGCGTGGCGCTGTGGGCGAGTTCTGCGGCGGCGGGTGGTGTCGGGCAGCGGGCCGGAGGGGAACTGGTGACCGGTTCGCGGTGGGGGTGGCCGGCCCGGGTCCGGGGTCGTTGTGGTCGGCGTCGTGGGCCCGGCCGTGCGGCAGTTCCTCGTCTGTCCCGCAAAGCGTCCCCGCCGCAGCCGACACCCGGGGCGGCCGGTGGCGGTTGCGGTGCAGGTGGAAGGGGGTTGACCGGCCGTCTGGCTGGTGTATCGGGCGCAGGTTTCGCCGCAGTGCGCCGCGGGCGGCCCGCCGGAAGTTCGGTGGCCTGTCCCTCTTGACCGGCTCGTTCACCCGCCTACTGTCCAGCACCACGGACCGCCCGGGGCGGGCGCTGGCGCACCGTCATGCCCAGGCTCCACCCCGGCCTGGTCCGTCTTCCATCAGACGCGAGACAGAGGAGACGACCGTGGACGAGATGGTGCCGCGCGGCCGGGGAGAAGGCGCGGACGAGTGGGACGGTACGGAGCGAAGGGCTCGGTGCGGGCCGGAGGTGAGGGTCGGGGTGCCGGCCTGGCGGGACCCGCAGCGGATGCTGGGCGGTCTGGTCCTCAGCACGGTGAGCCCGGGCATCGGTTTCGTGCTCACCAGGGTGTGGGAGCACCTGCACATCGCCGTCACCTGGCGGTGACTGGCCTGTCCGGCGGCGGTTGACGCCGGACCCGCCCGGTGGTGGTGGTCCGGGACCTCCCGGGCCACCACCGTGTCAGTCGCCCTGGCCGCTGCGGTGGCGCGGGGCACGGGGGCAGGAAGCTTGCCGGCACAGGAGGCGGGGCGGGCCCGGTGCCCTGCTCCGGGCCCGGTGTCGGCGGTTCAGGCGAGGCGTTGCCGACGGGCGATCCCCAGGAGCGTGAGCGCGAGGCCGGGGTCGAGGGAGAGCATCGGCTGACCGTCGTCGGCGTCCAGGACCAGGCGGCCGTCGAGTTCCGTGTTCCCCGTGATCCGGCCCAATCCGGCCCAATCCGGCCGGGGTGATGGTGTGCGCGTGCGAAGGGCTGCTGCGTCCAAGAGGGCACCCGGATTTACTAGCGGGCGATTGCCCACCACTTGCTGAAGATTAGGAACAGCGTTCCCATCCAGAAGAAGAAGAGCGATATCCAGAGAAGGAGCTCGAAGCCGGTTCCGAATGTGGCCAGGCCGACCAGAAATGCGAGTGCTCCGGCCCCGGACACGGAAAGGCCCCACATTTTCACGTACTGAGCCCGGGGGCCAATGGAATGGCGGACAGGGGCGCCCATTACTGCCATGAAGGTAAGAAACTGCAGTACCGCGAACCCGATGAGCAGCATGTGCCGCCATCCCCCTCGATGCTTGGAAGCGACTTGCCGCAGGTTCCCCTGCGGCAAGTCGCCATGCTACCTGCTTAGTTGGCTTCGAAGGATGTTGCCTTGTCGTTGGCGTAGTCGCCGACGTAGGCGCTGTGTGTCGGGTCGGAGAAGAAGTTGTCGCGGGACGGTTCCACCCACAGCCGCTCGTCACCGGGGCCGAAGACCTCGACGGTGGTGCTCATGCTGGTGTTCACCCAGCCGCTCGCCTTGTAGTCGAAGTCCCACTCGGAGAGCTGCTTGAGGTAGGAGTAGTGGTCCTTCCACTGGAGCCGGCGGCCGCCGTAGTCGCCGTCCTGGTAGAGGCAGTACCACTGGTCGTGGAAGCCGTAGGGGCACTTCTGGTACTGGCAGGTGCCGCTGTCGTAGCAGGTGCCGGTGCCTCGCGGGGAGACCCCGTTGCCCTTGGCCGTGGAGACGAGCTTGGGGCTCGTCTCCGGGGCCGTGCGCTGCGAGGGGAGTGGGAACGACATGATGATGTTGCCGTTCTGCCAGGATATTTCGTTGGCGCTCACCTGGGTGCCGCCCGGCGTCTTCTTCAGCTGGCTGTCTATCTGCGCTTGGAGTGTCTTGGCCTGAGTGGCCGTCAGTCGAGCCACGTCGGACCGTGGGTCGGATTGGGCCATGGAGTAGGCCTTGGGCGTTACTGTCGCCGCCTGGGCCCCCTGGATGCCTGCCCCCGAAATCAGCAGAGCCACAAAGGCCGCTGCATAGAACTTACGCACTAAATTCTCCGCTTTCCGATAGATTGCAGGCGGGGGTCAGCGTATGGGCATTTCTCTTTCATTGACAGCCCCCCGGTTGTCGATGCCCGAACAATGACCAGATCATTTCATAGGTTCACACCGCATGCGATTCATTTGAGCAATATTTGAGGTTCGGGTGAAATCTGCCAACGATCCTATGCGGAATTCACTAATCCGGTATTTGCATAATTGCTCGCCCTTGCCCCCTTGCCCCCGTGTCCCCGTGCCCGCGTGGCAGTGGTGGCTGGAGTGCGACGGCCGCGTCGACTGGGCGCAGCTGCGGCCGACGCTGTCTTCGAGGGCGAGCGGCTCGGCCGCTGGGTGCAGGCACAGCGCGGCGGCCGGCCGGGCCTGGAGCCCGACTGGCAGGACCTGCTCACGGGCGTCGGCATCGAGGCCGACGCCGAGCTGGTGGCCGCGAAGCAGGGCGCCCCGACCACCACCGGTCCGCCGCGGGCGCAGGACCACCGCCGTCCGTCCCGTCCGCTTACCGCGCCACACACAACCAGCACCACAAGAGAGGGACGGACACAGGGGGTGTCTGGATTTCCCGGGGCACCCGCATCGGCTCTGAACTGCGGATATGCGGGATTCGGGCGGTGGGGCGGACGCGTACAAGACCACCTGCGAGACGCCCGGCAGGACCACCTCAAGGCGCCTTCCAAGACCACCTCCTACCGGCCGCTCCGGCGGGCCCCGCCACGGCCCCTGGCGGCCCGTCAGGGGCCCGCGACCGGCCCCGCCGGGCCCGGGGACGGCAGCCGGGCCTGCCAGGGCGGTTGCCGCCGGCCTTGGGGCGCCGGGGCCGGGTGGGCGCGCCGGGCGGACGCCCGGGGTGCTCACGGCCGTTCAACGGGTCCGGTCCGACCCGGTGACGGAGAACCGCGCGGACGGCGGGCGGCCCGGAGCAGAGCGGGCCCGGTGCTCGCGGTTCAGGCGAGGCGTTGCTGGCGGGCGATCCCCAGGAGCGTGAGCGCGGGGCCGGGGTCGAGGGAGAGCATCGGCTGGCCGTCGTCGGCGTCCAGGACCAGGCGGCCGTCGAGGACGGCGGCCCACGCCTGGTCCTGCGGGACGTCGACGAGGCCCTCCTCGACCCAGCCCACCAGCCGGCGGTCGTACTCGACGGCCTGGACGCCCGGGTGCCGGGGCCAGGTGAGGTGGACCAGGCCGCCGCCCAGGGTGTAGGAGCGCACGGGCTCGCCCAGGCCGCGCCCGGTCGGGGGGAGGACGGAGGGCAGTGGTTGGGAGAGCGCCAGCCGGGGTTCGGCCGGGACGGGGCCCGGTGCGGTCCCGGCGGCTTCCCGCTGCCCCTGTACGGGCGGGCGGGTGGGCTGTGCCGGGCGGGCCGCGGGTGCCGGGTCCGCCGCCCGTCCGGTCCCGGCGGATTCATCGCGCGTCGAATCCAGGCCGCCCCTTGTTTCCTCGCGCGTCGAATCCGGGCCGATGCCCATTTCCCCGCGCGTCGAATCCCCGGCCCCGACCGGCGACCGCAGCACGGCCGGCGAGACCCGCCGCAGAACAGCCGGGTCATACGCCGGGTCGTACGCCTCCGGCGCCGGCGCGGCCGCGTACCCGCCCGGCACCAACGCCGGGAATGATTCGACGCGCGAGGAATCAAGGTCTGCCCCGGACGGGAGCTCCACCGCCCCGACCGCGGCTTCGCGCCGGGCGACGAGCATCTCGTACCGCAGCCCGCGCGCCTGACGCAGCACCCGCCGCCCGAGGCCCTCCACGCCCGCCTCCAGCCGCTCCAGCGCCCGCTGCGCCAGGGGATCCTGGCCGTCGCCTGCGGCCTGGCGGGCGTCGTCGAGCTGGTCGAGGTAGCGGGCCGCGAGGCGCTCCAGGGCCCGGGCGGACTGCAGGAGCTCCTCCCGGGCGCCGCCGTCGGGGGTGGCGGGTGATTCGACGCGCGAGGCAATCAGCGCGTCCGCCACCGCGTCCCGGTGGCCCTCGGTGCGGCGCCTGCGGTAGGCCTTGGAGGAGCAGGCCCGGCCGCAGTAGACCGGCCGCCGCCCGGTGCCGGAGGCGCGCAGCGCGGCGTGGCACTCCGGGCAGGCCGGTACGTCCGGCCCGGGTTCGTTTCGACGCGCGTCGGATTCCTCGGGATCCTTGATTCCTCGCGCGTCGATTCCAGTGGTGACCGCGATTCCCCGCGCGTCGAAACTCTGCTCCATGATCGGAATGGTAGCCACCGCCCCGGACAGCACCACCCCCGGTCCGCACCCGCCCCGCACCGGGCCCGTACACAAGGGCGCCCGCCCGCACCCCGCACCGGACAGGTCGTCACCCCGGCGCGGCAGCTACGGGGCCGTCAAGATACCCGGCGGAGACCCTTGACGGCCGCCCCGCCCGGCCGACCCCGCACACCGGGCCCGGTGGGGGTGCGGGTCAGATCTGCCGATCCGGGTCGGAGAAGGCCGGCGCTGCGCCCGTGCCAAGGGGGCGGCGGGCGGGGCGCGGTACGGGGATGCCAGTGTGTCGCACTTCGCGCTGGGTACCTGGCTCAACAATCAGAAGGCCCGCCGGGCGAAGCTGACGGCGGGACAGCTGGCGCAGCTCGCCGAGCACGGTGTCGAGTGGGCGTAGCGGGCCTGTCTTCGGTGGTGTGCGGCGGACCGATTTGCCTGCTGCCGCACACCGTCAGGGCTCATGACCAGGAGGCCGCGCCGCCGTTGTGGAACGGTTCGCGCATCGGGTCGGTGCGGCGAACGAGTTCCGCGTCCCCCGCGATCCGGCCCTGGCGGAGCAGGTGGCCCGGCTGACGGCGTGGCAGTGGTCGCGCAGCCGTCCACAGCGCTCGCTGGAGCAGGCCCAAGGAGAAGCCGTTGTCCTTCACCCGGCGAAGGAGCTCGGTCGTGCGTGTCAGCTCGGGGAAGCTGAACTCTCCGGCGGCCGCCCGTATTGCCCCGCTCAGTTCTTCCTGGACACGGAAATCGTGGCGCGCGACATCGGCCAGACGCATGATCTCCTCGGGTGTGGCCCGGGTGTTGTTCGCGGAAAAAGCAAGTCCGGGTTCGGGTGCGGGTCCCGGCTCTGACAGCCGCTCCCGCGGTGCGTCGACGTACTCGGACGTGGCGTCGCTGTCCACGACCTCGCTGGCGGACCCCACCACCTCGGCATCGATCACCTCCAACGCCTCGGTCTTCTCGACGTCCGGCACGGGCTCGTCGGTGCGGCCGAGTTGTTCGCTGACCTCGTCAAGGTGGTGGGCGGCAGCTTCGAGGTCATCGGTGATGTCGGCCAGGACCGCAGGGACGTCGTCGGTGATGGTGAAGGCCGGCAGGATCGCCGGACCCGCGACGATCAAGGACGGCAGAGGCTCGGTCAGCTCGTCGCTGACTTCCCTGCCGCTGACCGCCCGCAGTTCCATCACCTTCTCCTGCAGCTCGGCGGTCTGAACGGTGGCACGGGTGGTGAGCGTCAGCGCCCTCTCCCGCTCGGTCTGGGCCCGGCCCAACTGCGTGGTGGCCGCGGCACGCTGCCGGTCCGTGCTCTCCAGACGCTGCTTCGCCTCCCCGACCTGTGCGGAGTCCGGCTCCTTCTGTACGAGCAGCTCCACCTGGTGGTGCTTGAGCATGGTGACCTGCGACTCCAGCTGCGCCACGAGCGTGGTCAGCGCTACCACCTTCCGGTCCGCCGACACCAGCGCGTCCTTCGTCGCCACGTAGAGGTCACGGACTTTCAGCAGCTCCTCCTGGCTGCTGATCAGCTGCCTCTGCAATACCAGGACCTCGGTGGCGGTGGGATCCGCGACCACCTTCGGGGAGTTCAGGTGCCCGTCCCAGAGGACCTTCGCCGAGGCAGTCCACGCCTGCTGCTCCTGCAGGGACCCGGAGCACACATCGGCGAGCGCTTCGACGAACTCCCACGACAGGTCCGCGCCTTTGAGCATCCGGTAGTAGGTCGTCTTCCGGGGGACCTGGCCGTCGGCGAAGTGCTCGGACGTGAGCGCCGAAAAAACCTGCAGACCTGTCAGGCCACAGGTGTCGCGCCACGTCGTCATCAGCCCGACCAGGGCGTTGGCCTGCTCCGTTTTTCCGAGTAACTGCTTGGACTGCGGTCGGCCTCGGCGTGCCTTCTGCGGCACCGTTCCCCCTCCGTAGTTTTCCGCGGAAAACACCGGACAATCGGCGCCCCCGCCCTCCCGCGCCGACCCCTCCCGAATCAGATGGATCGTGGTGGTGCGTGCTAAGCGCGGTCACACCACCCTCTCACCTAGGAGCGTCCACCCGTTGGCCAGTCACCTCACCATCCACGTCCTGCTCGTTGGGGTCGCCCTGCTGATCTCCGTTGTGGTCGGCCTCGGTGGCGGCCTACTCCACCGCGCCGATCACAACACCATCCCCGCGTGCATCTTCCAGGGCGGCAAGACCTTCACCGGTTCCATGACCGTATGTATGAGCGTCCTGATTGCCCTCGGCTTGTTGTTCTGACACCTGACCACCACCCCGGCCGTGTGCCTGCGGCCAGCTTGCCCAGCCGTACGGCCAGGCGGGGCTTCTGCGGGGTCAGGACGGACACGGACAAGGCCGCCACCCTGCGCGCGGGGTGGCGGCCTTCGGCATGATCGGGGGCGGCCGGAGTGTCATCCGGCCACCCCCGGCGGGCGGTGCCGTGCGGCCCCGACGTCCTGGGGGGTGTCCGGGCACCGGGGTGTGGAGCAGGCGTCGCCGCGCGCCCTGGTCGGGGCGCTCTCCCTGCTTCAACGACCAGGCGCGGCCCCGGTCACCGCTCAGCCGGACCGGACGGCGCTCTCACAGTCCGGGCAGATCCGGCCCGCCCAGCGCGGGGGCCACCAGTGCCCGCCGGGGCGTTCCGGCTGCCAGTGGTCGACCAGCAGCGCGGCGGTGTCCCGCCGCACACCGTGGCCGGGCCGGGGTCGCCGGGGATGTCCGGGTCGGACGGTGCGGCGTGGACCAGCCGTACGGCAGATGGCTCGGCCGGCTCCCCGCCCGCCAGGATGGTCCTCAGGTCGACGGGCTCCACCAGTTCGAGCGGCGCGATCAGCCCCATGGATCAACGGTGCACCCCGGTCGCCGCCGTCGCACCCTGCGGTGGCGCCGGTGGGGTCAGGGTCAGATCTGCCGGTCGGGGTCGGCGACGCTCGGCGCTGCGCCCGTGCCGAGGGGGCGGCGGGCGGGGCGGGGAGCGGGGATCTCCTCACTCGGTGGCTGCCGGAAGTCGGGGCTCTGCTCGACCGGGAGCAGCCGTCGGCCGGCGGGCCGGGCGGGTTCGTCGGTGGCGGGTTCGGAGAACGCGGGCAGGGCGAGGGGGCGGCGGTCGGGGGTCATGGTCGTCAGTGTGGCAGTTCGCCGGGGGTGACCGGCCGTCAGCCCCGGGGCGGGGGGGTGTGTTGCTGTCCGCGATGATGGGCAGGCGCTTCCCTCTTTCCAATGCCCTGGGGAGCGCGCGGCGGCCCGGCGGGAGGATCCTCTCCGCCGGGCCGCAGGCGCGTTGGCGGCCCGGGGCAGCTCGACCCGCGTGCCCGGCGGAGCTCTTCGTGGAGGGCGGCCTGCCTGGTGGCGATGGTGGTGTGGGGTGTTCACGAGTGGGGCTGAGCTGGCCGCAAGTGGGCAGGGCGAAGATCGCTTCCCGCAGGTGTTGTGATCGTTTCCCGAAATCGTCCTGCCCGTCCTCGTCCTGGTGGGCTACAGCTGGCCCGTGGCCATCCTCCGCTCGTGGCACCAATGCCGGCTTTCGGCGACCGCGGTGACGATCGAAGCGATGGTCCCGGCCCCCGTTCGCCCGAGCCAGACGACGGTAGTCCCTTCGGACGGGATCGTCAGGAGGTCCGCTCCGATGGCTTCGTCGATCGTCCGCTCGAAGGACCCGTTGCACAAACTCTCGCTGGCAAGAGGCTGCGAGTCTCCGGCCTGGAGTCCCTGCCAGAACCGGCGGAACGGGGCAGCCAGCGCCTCCCAGGCTGACGCGTCGGCGAAGCTGCCCGTGTTCGTCTCGGAGTTGAACCCGATCCGGTCACCGGGGCTGAGCGCGTCGATGTCGTCGTCGACGCCGAGGGCCATCTCCCAGGTAGCTACGAGCTCGTCGAGGACACGCAGGCGGACGGCGCCGACCTCCCGCCCGTCGAAGTGCTCGCCCATGAACTCATACGGTGCCTCCGTCCACGCTGCCTCAACCTGGTAGGTCCCGGGCGGGATCCGCTCCACCAGTTCCCGGCCGACCGGCGTCCGCAGCTGCATGTCTCCGGCGTCCGGCCACGGCGAGTCGACGATGACGCGGCCGCTTGGAATGCGGACCGTGGCCACCTCCGCCACCTCGACGACATGGACGGAGATCGTCGAATCATCAAGACGCGTTCCAAGCCGCGCCCCCGGAGTGAAAACCGCGCCGAGGAGCCAGCTCTCCTCGGTGCCGGCAGCCAGCCGGACATCTGGTGTGTAACCCATGCGCAGACGATAGGCGGCTGTGCCGACACCCCGCTGGTCCACGTGGACGGTTGCACCCCTGGCATCAGGTCCGGGCGAGATTCGGGGCGCCTAGAACCAGAAGGCTTTGACTACGGAGTGGCCCGCGCCGGCCGCCTGACGGTAGAAGGAGAGCAGGCCCTGGTGATGCTGCAGGAAGATGGCCTCGATCTCAGCCTCGTACGCGTAGCTGCCGCGAGGCCCGAAGATCGCCTCCTTGGAGGCGGACCAGAGGACGTCGAAGGCTGCGGCTTCCAGGAACTCTGCGGCCTGCTTCACCTGGAGCGGAGTCATGATCAAGAACGGCGGACCGACTTCGGAGTCGACGGAGGAGCCCCCGAACACGGGCAGTGCGGCTGGCCCACCGACGTCCCCGGCGCCTTCCGCAGAGCCCGTGTAGAGCTGCTCCACGTCGTCGAAGTCCTTCTCGATCGCACATGCGATCCCGGTAGTGAACTCTTCCTCCCTGCGCCAGGAGTTCTGCATGAACGTCGCCAGCCATCCGCTCTGGGGCTGAATCTCGTCCTGTGGAACAGCACGAAGGTGCATGTGGAAGCTCATTGCAAGGGTCCACGCTTTCTGACGTGAGGCTGTCCGGTCGTGAGCGGACCCTAACCGCTGACACCGACGGTGCGCCGATGACGGCTCAGGCAGGATCGTTCGTCAGCGGTTGGCTGGCAGCCAGGCTGTGAGCTGGAGTTGTTCCAGGCTCAGAGCTGCACCGGCGGTTGCCGGTCAGTGGGTGTCGAGGATCTGGCTGTGCCGTCGGGGGCGCGTCTCAGTCTTGGTCGGGCTCGCCGAGCGTCCAGCCGCTGATTACGTCGATGGGGCCGCGCCAGGTGGACAGAGTGCGGGTGGTGCGGCTGGCGCGGTAGGTGACGTTGCGCAGGTGGAGGAATGAGCCGCCGTACGAGGGTGCGGCGGGTGGTCTGGTACTCAGTCGTCGATCAGGAAACCGCGCATAGGTGTTGAGCTGGAGGGGCCTGAGTGCCAGGGGGGCGCCGGGCGGCTGGATTTGCGTTGTGCCTGTTCGCGAAGCCAGTGGGGTCGGAAGAAGTCGTACCGGCGGGGCACGCGGATCGGCAGTCCCGCCTCGGTGGTACCAGCTGGCGGGTACGGCTTTCTGGGGCCGGGCCATCCATAGTTGCCGAGCGTGACGTCCACCGGCAGACCGTGGGTAGCCAGGTAGGTCACGTCCCGGGGCAGGTACTCGCCCCACGGTGCCCCCGGGCCGGGCGGGGGGTGTCCCGGGGATGTTGATCCGGATCCGGACCGGGGCAGGTTGGCCCGCGTCGGCGGCCGGTCCGGGAGCAGGGGGGCGGGATGCTCTGGACCGCTCCCGGTCGGCGGCCCGCTCCCATGCTTCCTCCCACTTCGCGACCATGCGCGGAGGGAGGCCGAGTGCCTCTGTGAAAGCGGTGACGTGCCTGATCCTGGGCACGAGCTCACCACGCAGGATCGCGCCCAGGCTGCTCCTGGGGAGACGGAATTCTCCGTCCGGGGTGAGGCCCGCCCGGCGTTGCAGTTCGGCCTCCGAGGGCTGGCCGCATTTGGCGCGCAGCTCCCACATCGCCCGGCTGAGCTGCCCGAAGGTCTCAATGAGTTCAGGTCGGACGAGCTGGTGGCTGTAGAGATCACGGACCCCTTTGGCGAGGTCGCCGCCACGGGCGCGGCGTTGCTTCTGGTTCGCCCAGCGGGCCTTTCGCCACCGCTGCTTGGCCTCGGTGAGGTCGGCGTCGCACGCCCTGGCGAAGCTCTCCACGATCCGCCAGGACGGCACGCTCCGGCCGCTGGCGGCTCGGGAGAGCATCGAGGCGCTGTACGAGGTGGTGAGGGCCATTGCCGTGTAGGTGAGTCCGGCACGCTGGCGCTGATCGCGCAGCCACAGCGCCAGCGCTTCGGACTGTCGGGTCTCTGCGGCAACAGCGCTTTCGCGCCGTCCCATGGTTGGTTGCTCTCCCGGTCAGATGCCTGCGGTCGGGAGGTCGCGCAGGCCCTTGACGGTGCGGCAGGCCAGGAACACTGCGCCGCCGAGGAACTCCAGGGTGGCGGCCATCGTCTGGCCGGCGATGACCAGTGCCGTGGCGAGGATCATGATGACGACCACGATCACCATCTCCCCGGGGACCAGGGCGCGCCGAGGCTGTCCCGGGCCGAACGGAATGATCGAGCGCATGTCGGTTCTCCTAGCATCGGTGCGTGCCCCGTTCGCGGGCACGCGTGAGGTGGGTGCTCCAAGTCGACCGTTCTGACAGGGGATTGCCGGCCCCTTGGCGTCAGCTCGGTCCATCTCGTGTGATCCTCGCACTTGTCATCAGGCGATCACAATCCGTGCCCTCCCGCAGTCCCGGTTTGATTCACTCCTGGCCACTTGGCCCTGTGAACATCCGTGTCACACCTCGGAGAGCCATGCAGGTGACGGGCCTGGGCGCTGTGTATTCCTTCATGTTCGGCCACGCTCCGGTTGCCACGGGAGCGGATGCGGTGCAACTCTCGCAGCAGCGCATATCCGGCCAACCGCCGGAGCTTCCCTGGCGTCGTGGGTGCTCCATGGAACAAGGGACCGGGAGCCGCGAATTGCCGCGCGGCCCCAGAGGGTGGCGCACCCAAGGGTGCAGCCACCCTCAACCCGCTGCGGCCGGCTTCGGCTGCGTCCCTCGCGTTGATGCCCGTCCACGGCCTGCTACGGTCGCCACGCCCATGGCGGGGGCAAGTGTCCCGCTTGTCCGTTGTTCTGACATCCTGTCCCGGTCCGAAGTACCGAGAACGTCTCGGGAAGCCAACGGAACGGGAGTATCCATGGCATTCGTCACTGTCGTCCTCAACCAGAAGGGCGGCATCGGCAAGAGCACCATCACGGTGAACTTGGCCGCCACCATCGCCGAGGTGCTCGGCGGACTCGACGGCGAGGCCGCGCCGGTTGCCGCAGTCTCCATCGACCCCCAGGGCTCCACCGTCTGGTGGGCAGAGCGGGTCGGCGACGAGCTGCCCTTCGTGTTCGTCGACGCGTACGACGACACCGAGGGCATCAAGAACCTCCGCGAGGCGACAGCCGTCCAGCACGTGCTCGTCGACACGCCCGGCTGGATGGACCCCGCTGCCCGCAAGAAGGGTGCCGGCGACCCTCTCGGAACCGGGCCGGTGGCCGACTCGATCCGGGCCGCGTTGGACAACGCGAACCACGTGATCGTGCCGATCGAGCCGGAGCCCCTGGGCTGGATGCCGACGAAGAGCACGATCGAGCAGATCCTGAAGCCGCGCGGCATCCCCTACACGGTCGTCATCTCCAACTGGGACCCGAGGGACGGCAAGTCGGACCTGGACGAAACGAAGGACTTCGTACGACGCAACGGGTGGCCGCTCGCCCGGACGGTGATCAGGCACTACAAATTGCACACCCGGGCCGCCGCTGAAGGGCAGGTCGTCACCCGGTACCCGAAGTCCCGCGTTGCCCAGGAGTGTCTGCAGGACTTCACGAACCTGGCGCTTGAGCTGCAGCTGCGGTTCGTCCAGACCAAGGCAGGTGCCTGATGGCCTCCACGAAGCGCCGGAGCCTTGCCGACCTCGTCGGCGGAAACGTCAAGGACAGTGCCGCGGATGGGCAGGCCACCTCACCGCAGATGGACGGGGACGTCCCAGCAGTTCGGATCAAGACGGACCGGTTGCTGGCCAACCCGCACAACCCACGCGATGACATCGGCGACCTGGAAGACCTGAGGTCGATCGCCGAGCGCCAGCTGCAGAGCTGCCTGGTCGTCACGAAGGCCGCCTACCTGCGCCTGTGGCCCGACGAAGCCGATGCCCTACGCGGTACGGACTACGTCGTCGTCAACGGCTGCCGTCGGCATGCGGCGGCCGTGAGGTTCGGCCGCCACGAGCTGATCTGCATCGTCGACGACGGCGTCGCCGAGTCGCGGGCCAAGCTGCTGCGCACCGCGCTGGACGAGAACACCGAGCGCCGTGACTTCGATCCGATCGAGGAGGCCCGCGCTGTCGAGTCCGTCGTCGGCGAGTACCCGTCGGCGGCTGCGGCCGCGGGCGCGGAGGGCTGGACCACCAACTGGGTGTCCCAGCGCCGTCGTCTGCTGCTGCTGGCACCTGAGGTGCAGAAGAGCGTGCGGGAGCGTGCCCGGGGCGGGGAAGGCATGGCTCTTCGCGATGCACGGTGGCTGTGCGGCCGGCCGAACCTGGACCAGATGAACGCCGAGCAGCAGTTCGCGGCGGTGCACGAGATGCGGTCGTCCCAGCGGGAGACCGCCGCCTCCAACAAGGTGCAAGGCCAGCGCAAGGCCGCCGCAGCTCCGAAGGACAAGCAGGACCGCGCTCAGGTTCCGGCGTATACCGCGGTATACGCCGGAGCCGGCGCCCCTGGGGACGACTCGGTGGCTCCGGCCGAACCGGCCGAACCGTATACCGCGGTATACGAGACGGGTGGGTCATCGGCACCGGCCGACGAACGACCGGTACCCGAGCAACGCGAGCGCTCGCACGAACGAGGCGCCCACAGCGTCGACTGGCAGGACATTCCAGCGTTCGCCACCGCGATCCGCACGGTGCTGGGCAAGGAGAAGATAAGCGAACTGGCCGAGGCCCTGATCAACGGGCTCTGACAACAGAAATGGCGAAGGGGCTCGTACCCGGCATGATGCCGGGTACGAGCCCCTTCGTGCTCGTCTCTCACCCTGTTGGGGCGGGCCTTCGTCGTGTTGGCGGCCAGGTTGGGCCGTGGCTCCGGGGGGCGGCGAGGGCCGCGATAGTGGCGTCCGCCGGCCAGCGGAGCGGGCGGCTCAGTCGATGGCACGAGCGGCTCGGAAAGGGCGGGGACGGCGAGGATCCCTGACCACTTTCACCTGGCCGGATGTGCAGGCGAGAGCGGATGCGAGCTGGTGGCTTGATCGGCTCGGGCCTTGACGGGTACTTCGTCCAACTCACCGAGATCAGCCAGCGACACCAGTCATACTTACATGATGAGCAGTCAGGAGAGGTTGGCCATCCCTGACGGGATAATACGAATCAACCGATACCGCGCGGAGCCCAGCGGCTTGTACGGCACGACCAAATTTCTCATCACAGTGCGGATCGACGACATCACGGCGGGCCTGCTGCGCGCCAGCCAACAATTCGTCGCCCCGGTGCCATCGGGCCCCCATCGCGTGGAACTACGCTGGGTGACGCCGCTTTTTAGTAGCTTGGGGAAGAGCGAGGTATTGCACGTCCTCGTAGGACCGGGCGAGGACATCAACCTCGACTGCGAGATCCATAATGGTCCGATGGTGCGGAGACTCCTACTGCACCACCTCGGAGATCTTTCAACTCCGGCGCCATCTGTTTCCGGGGCTGCGGACGCCAGGGTCCTGGCAGTAACTCAGATGAAGCGCATCGAGGAACAGCTTGGTGAGGACGTGCGGCTGATCGACAACCGTGCCAGCCCTGCCCCCGTTACCCGCAGCTTGAAAGCCAGCCGCGAGTGGACCCGCACTCTGACATTAGGCGAGAGCCGCAGCCGGACCCTAGGTGGCAACGTGAGCGCGAACCTTCTCTGGCTCTCGGCCAAGGGCAGCATAGAGGCTGAGCTACAGCACAGTCTCTCCCTGGCGATTGGCAGCACACACCTGTTCGAAGAGGAATTCGGCGTCACAGTCCCAGCACGTACTGCTCTGCGGATCGTGCTGGACTGGAAACGCATCTGGCAATGCGGCGAAGCCCGTGTGTTACTTCCAGATAGGTCGGTGCACACCGTGCCGTATCAGGTCGTGGTGAGCGTGACCTTCGATCAGAAGATCCAGGATGTCACCAGTTTCCCGGACGGATAGGCCGTCATATTTCTTCGGGCAGGGTACAGCTGAGCGACGAAGCGGTGATCGCCAGAGCAAGGATGCTGAGAACTGACGGTTCGCTGGACAGACCCCGGCGGCGTCAGCGCGTGATGCGGTCGATCACCAGGCGCTCGAAGAGGTCCTCGGGCAGTTCGTCCTGGTACTGCTCGACCGAGCGATGCGCAGCGGCCGCGTCGCCGTGCCAGCAGCTGATGACGTCCTCGTTGAAGTCGATCAGCTGGCGCACGTCGTCCGGGGTCAGTTCGGGGTGGAACTGGCATCCGAAGACCCGCTCGCCGTAGCTCAGCGCCTGGACGGAGGTGTGCTCGTTGCGGTACTCGATACGCACGCCGTCCACTTCCTCGATCTGCGGATTGATCGCCTGGTAGTGGAACGATGGCACGACGCCGATGCCCTGGTGGTCGCCGACCCGGTTCACCTCGGTCAGGCCGACCTCGATGCCCGCGGTGTCGATGATCGAGCCCGGACGCAACGCCTCGGCGATCAGCTGGGAGCCCAGGCACACGCCGACCACCGCGGGGCCGGTGTCGCCGTCGCGCCCGTTCGCGTCGGCGACGAGTTCCCCCATCAGCTTGATGGTCGCGCGCATCCACGCGGCGTCAGAGTGCACCGAGGTCTGGCCTCCGGTGAACACGTACGCCAGGGCCGGTGGCCGTCGCGCGGTCAGATCGGCTGCCTCGGTCACCAGGTTCAGGCGGCCGCAGCTCAGGCCGGCCCGGGTCAGCCGCTGCTCGATCCGGTCGGCGTAGTCGAGACTGTCGTAGATCAGCCCGTCCGCGACGCAGATCTGCACGTCCACCGGCACAATCCCCACCCCTCTTACTCGAAGAACCTCGACCACAGGTTGAGGGCCGAGTCGACGCACTGGACGAAGCTCAGGATAGCCACGATCGTCACTGCGAGGTTGACTCGCGTCACCCGGCGCATCTGGTCGTGCTCCAGTTTGCGTTCCACCGCGCGCCGCGCCATCTCGAGCAGGGTGTCGGTGCGCTCGCGCACCTTTTCGGTCTCCCACGCCTCCAGGACGCTGTCACGCAGCTTGAGCACGTGGAAGTCGTAGCTGAACGTGGGCCGTACCAGCGCCTGGTAGTCGGCGCGCAGCCGTCGTTCCAGGGCGATGAGCAGTTCGGGGTCCTCGTCCAGTGCCATTTCGCGGATGATCCGTTCCGCGGCACCGGCGGAGCGTTCGAGCCGGGCGTAGTGCACGTTCAACTGACCGAGAAGGTGTTCAAGTTGGCCGAGCGTGTCGCTGGGGCCGTCTCGGGAGGCCAGCAGGAAGAAGGCGTATCCGGGGTAGAAGAACTCCTGGGGCCACGTTGATTCGGAGGGGATCGGCGCGGCGGAGCGGGGGTAGATCAGGTACCGCAGCGCATCGGAGAGGGTCGCCCGGCCGGGTGCCGGATGGGTGGTGCCGCCCGCGTAGGTTGAAGTAGGGCAGGACTGTGGGACATGGCGGCCCCTGTCGGCACCGGTCGGACATCGCGGTCAGGGCCGGCAGCAGTTCGTCCCTGATACGCGCGGTAAGGCCGTCGCGCCCCTTCGGCCCGAAGTCGTCGATGAGCTGTTCCCGCCGCCTCACGGTCCACCCCTCAACGACGCGCATGTGCGCGGCCACCGACCCGTAGCCGTCCGGGAACAGGATGCCGGTGACGTGCAGCTCCACCGGTAGCGCCGTCGTCTCCCGCACGATCGCCGTCAGCCGCGCGTCGAACTCCTCCGACCCGGCGAAGTGGGTGAGCAGGTCGACCGGCGGATTGCCGAAGGTGAGCGAGCCGCGCAGGAACTGGTCCAGGGACCGGTGCACCAGCGTAAGGCGCCCCTCCGGATCGAGCCCACCGTCCGCCGGAACGGCGAAGCCCGAAGAGTCCGCGAGCGAGACCGACCCAGGGAAAAAGGGCCCGGTCAGCAGGAGCAGGGCGTCGCCGCAGAAGTCGACGCCCGACTCCGCAGGCGGCGGCGCAGCAGCCTCACGCGGATGCGGTATCGGCACTCCGCCCGGCAGTCCGGCCTTGTCCCGGACAGGTCCAGCGCCGTCCATGCGACCGCCCCCAGCGAATCAGGCATCTCCAGCCTTTGCCGACTTCCGTGATCCCCATGACAGGCGTCCGGCACGCCGTCCTGTTCGCAGCTCCGCTTCCGATTCACCTTGGCAGGCTGTCCCCGTCGGCGAACGCAAATCAGTCTGCGTGAGGAGTTGTGACAGCGCATCCGGCTCGACGCAAGAAGGGGCCGAGATTCCGGTTCGCGAGATGTCTCAGCCGCTTGACCAGTGGCGAGGGGGATGACGGTCACGCGGTGGGTCTCCTCGGTGGTCGGGTCGAAATGGGTCCCGCCCCGGCTGGACGGCCGGGGCGGGGGTACGGAACGGGTGCTTGTGGTGGTCCTGCGTCGGGCTGGTGGCCTACAGGAAGGTGGGCTGGTTCTCGTCGGGCCGGGGTGGGCGGGTCTGGTGGGTGGTCAGGTCCAGGCGCCGGTCGGGTCGTCGCCCAGGCCGGTGGCGGCCGGTCCGGTCCGGCCGGTGGCGGCGGTTAGGCGGGCGATGTCCTTCATGCCGTCGATGCGGTGGGCCTGGCGGGCGAGGCGGGCGGCGAGGTCGGCGATGCGGTCGGCGTCGTACGGCTGGATGCCCCGGGCCAGGTTGGTGGCGTAGCGCTGGGCGTCGTCGGCGAGCTGGGTGGTATCGAGGGCGTGGGCCTGGAGGTGGTGGTCGATGCGCTGGTCGGTGTGGTTCACGTGCTGGCCGAGGACGTAGGCACGCAGGAGCGGGACCTGCTGGTGAAGTGCGAGGCCGCGCTGGAGAACCTGCGGGTCGCGTACTGGGCGGCGGGCAAGGCGCTGGAGGCGATCCGGGGCGGTCGGCTGTACCGGGCGGCTCACGGCACGTTCGAGGCGTACTGCCTGGAGCAGTGGGACGTCACCCCGCAGTACGCGGGGAAGCTGATCCGGTCGTGGCGGATCGCAGAGAAGATGTTCGAATCCCTGGGTCAAAATCGAACGATTTGGAAACAATTGTTTCCACGCGGCTGGGCTACGGACAGGCATGGGAACTGGTCGCCCTATCCGAGCAGCACAGCGTCGATGCCGCCGCACTGCTCTACGTGGCCCTGATCCAGGTCAAGGGCATGGCCGTCACGGCCGCGATGGTGGCTGGTGCCGCCAAGGCACTGCCCCGGATGCGATCGGGAAGAAAAAGGCCACCAAGGAGGCAGTCCTCGCTTACCTGGCGGGCCTGGAGGGCGCGACGGGGATCTCCGCCAAAGCGGCCGCCGACCCGTTCGCGACGCTGCGCCGGGTCACCATGAAGTTGGACACGGACACCGTCCAGGCGGCGCTGGAGCGCGACCCTGACGGGACGCGGGCGATGGTCCGTGAGCTGATCGAGGCCCTGTCGTCGTCCGTGGGGATCGAGGTCGAGATCAAGTCCGCCTCCCCGGAGTCGGCGGCGGCCTGACCGGCATTGGCGTCGGCAGAACGCGGAGAAGGCCCGCACCCCCATTTCTCCGGGGGTGCGGGCCTTCTCCGCGTTGGCAGCCAGGTCAGGCGGTGACCCCGGGGTGGCGAGGGCCGCGATGGTGGTGCCGCCCGGCCAGCGGGACGGGGCGGGTCAGTGGTGGGCGGGCAGGGCGGCGGCCCGGCGGCGGTGGAGCAGGGCGTGCTGGCCGGGGTCGAGTTTCCAGAGGCCGAGGCGGCCGGCGGCGGGGATGGGGTCGGTGAGGGCCTGGACGTCGGCGAGGGTCCAGTGCCACAGGCCGGGCAGGCCCCAGGGCCGGCAGCAGCCGGTGTCGCGGTGGCAGTCGGTGATGCTGGCGGTGGCGACGATGGCGCCGGTCATCAGCGCCGGGGCGCCGGGGCGGGCGAGGGCGGCTCGCACGAGCGGGTCGGCGCACGGCGACGACCTCCGCAGGCCACCGTAAAGCAACCGCGCGCGGCGCCGACCGCCCTACGGCGCCGTGTAGTTCTTTCTCTTCTCGTGATCGGCTTCTTCTCCAGGCGGGCAGCGAGTACGGTCTGATGCATCGCCAGATGGGGATCCCAGGGGGCTCGGTGACAGGCATAGAGATCGCGGTCGGGTATGTGTTCGCGTGGGCGGTCCGCAAGGCAGGGCGGGTGGCCGGCCGAGCGGACACGGAGGTCGACCGCACGCTGGACGCCGGGATGGACCGGCTCCACGACCTGGTCAGCCGAAAGCTGGGCGAGGACCCCGCGTTCAAGAAACTGGCCGAGGAGGCCGAGGCGGGGCAGGACGGGCCGAGCGACCGCACCCGGCGACGAGTCCACGACGCGCTGGAGGAAGCCTTCGAGCAGGATCCCGGCTTCGCGGAGGCCTTGGACCGCACGGTGGAGGAGATGCAGGCCCTGTCCCGCAAGGTCGGCGGAGTGTCGGCAGGAGAGGGCGGTGTGGCCGTCGGCGAGGGTGTACGCATCCGAGCCGACCACGGGTCGGCGGCCGCCTGGAATATGGGCAGCGTGACCCTGGGAAACCCTCCGCAGCCGGGGCCGTCCCAGGGCTGAGCGGGCCCGGCACCACCACTTCAGCCCCGAACCAGGCCCCTTTCGTCGCGGTCCGGGCCGCGGATGGCGGGGTTGCTGCCTACAGCATCGGGCAGCTCCACCAGCACATTTCCGGGCCTGGGACTGCCGCTCGGATCGATCGCCCTCGACCTGTCGAGTCATGGACCGCGCAGCAGCTCGGCGTCCACCCTGCCATCCACGGCTCCACCCTGCTGGAGGGCGACGGCGTATTCGTGCTCCCGGACTACATCGAACGCGACCACGATCGGCAACTGCGCGCCCACCTGGTCACGGCGGCCTGCGGTGGGCAGACAGCACTCGTGGTCGTGCGCGGGGAGTCCTGCACGGGCAAGACCCGCACCGCTTTCGAGGCTGTCCGTGCCTGCCTGCCGGACTGGCAGCTGGTCTTCCCGAAGACCGCCACGAGGCTCCTCGCCCTGCTCGACGCCGACACCCTCGCCCCGCGCACCATCCTGTGGCTTAACGAGGCCCAGAACTTCCTCATCGGGACCGACGCGGCGGAGGCTGCTGCCGCTCTGCACAGCCGGCTGGAGGAGGCCGGACCGGTCGTGATCGTGTGCACGCTGTGGCCCGAGTACTACCGCCTCCTGACCGAGACCCCGCAGCCCGGCAGGGACGCACACGCGAAAGCCCGCCTCCTGCTCAGCCAGGCCAGACTGATCCACGTCCCGGGGTCCTTTGCCTCTGAGGACCTGGAGAACCCGCGCGTCCGACGCGACCGGTCGCTGGCGACGGCCCTGAGCACGAGCACCGGCAGGAGGATCACCCAGACCCTCGCGGCGGGCCCGCAACTGGTCGACCACTACGAGCGGGCTACCGGGCCCTACGGCCCCTACGCTCATGCCGTCATCACCGCAGCCATGGACGCCCGGCGCCTGGGCCACACCTCACCTCTACCGGCCGCGCTCCTTATGGCCGCCGCCCCCGGCTACCTGACCGCGCAGCAGCGCGCCGCCGCAGACCCCGGCACCTGGTTCACCCACGCTCTCGAATACGCCCGGGAAAGCGTCAGGGGCGTGGCCGCTTCACTGGAACCCGTCGCCAACACGGACGGCATGGGCGCCGTGCCGGACATCTACCGCCTCAGCGACTACCTCGACCACCACGCCCGCACCGTCCGTCGCCACGATGTTCCGCCGGACTCCTTCTGGACCGCCGCCCAGGGCCACGCGGCAACCGCATCAGACCGGAACGCCCTGGCACGCGCAGCCCATCAGCGGGCCCGCTACCGCATCGCGGCGTACCTGTGCCAGCGGTCCGCCGACGCCGGAGAGGTGGAGGCCCTGATGCTGCTTGCGCAGTGGCGCGACGAGGCAGGGGACAGGGAGGGCGCGGCGGACCTGTACCAGCGGGCCGCCGACGCCGGAGAGGTGGAGGCCCTGGGGGTGCTTGCGCGGTGGCGCGAATGGGCCGGGGACGCCGTGGGCGCAGAACGGCTCGCCCAGCGGGCCGCCGACGCCGGAGACCCGCGGGCCCTGACCGATCTCGCACAATGGCGCGGATCGGCCGGGGACAGGCAGGGCGCGGAACGGCTCGCCCAGCGGGCCGCCGACGCCGGAGAGGTGGAGGCCCTGATAACGCTTGCGCTGTGGCGCACACAGGTCGGGGACAGGGAGGGCGCGGAACGGTTCGCCCAGCGGGCCGCCGACGCCGGAGACCCGCGGGCCCTGACCGATCTCGCAAGATCGCGCGAATGGGCCGGGGACGCCGCAGGCGCGGAACGGCTCGCCCAGCGGGCCGCCGACGCCGGAGAGGTGGAGGCCCTGACGTTGCTTGCGCAGTGGCGAGACAAGGCCGGGGACAGGGAGGGCGCGACGGACCTGTTCCAGCGCGCAGTCGACGCCGGAGACCCGCGGGCCCTTACGTTTCTCGCGCGGTTGCGCGAAGAGGCCGGAGACGCCGAAGGCGCGGAACGACTCGCCCAGCGGGCCGCCGACGCCGGAGACCTCTGGGCTCTGACCGAGCTTGCGCGGTTGCGCGAAGAGGCCGGGGACGCCGTAGGCGCGGAACGGCTCGCCCAGCGGGTCGCCGACGCCGGAGACCCGCAGGCCCTGATCGATCTGATGCGGTGGCGCCAAGAGGCCGGGGACACCGTGGGCGCGGAACGGGTCGCCCAGCGGGCAACCGACACCGGATACCTCTGGGCCCTGGCATGGCTCGCGAACCGGCGCTACGAGGCAGGGGACAGGGAGGGAGCGGCGGACCTGTACCAGCGGGGCGCCGCCGCCGGAGACACGGAGTTGGCCCTGATCTGGCTGGCATACCAGCGCAAAGACGCTGGGGACATGGAAGGCGCGGAACGGCTCGCCCTGCGGGCCGTCGACGCCGGAGAGGCGGAGGCCCTGATAACGCTTGCGGAGTGGCGACAAGAGGCCGGGGACGTCGAAGGAGCGGAGGGGTTGCAGCGATTCGGCCTGGAAGCTGACGGTTCGCCGGCCCAACCGTGGTGGCAGCGCACAAACGGTTGGCGATACACGAAGATCAACCTGACGATTCCGTAGGCCGCGACTGTAATGCATGCCGTGTACACGCCTATGTAACTGACCGTTCAGCAGATCGCCGATGAATTCGGCGTCACCCGCCCCACCATCTACCGCCACCTGAGCCAGAACACCGACCCGGCCAAGCCATAGCCGCCCCCTGGCCAGGGGGCTGGACTCCGTCCGGGGCTCAGGGGAACACGCGGGATGTCGCACACGACCCTGAGGCAGCTCTCTCCTCAACACGCTGGCTTGACAGACATCCCATGAGCTGGAGTGTCAAACAGGGAGTGCGTGGACCCAGTGGCCTGGTTCGAGATGGCTCCCGGGGCGGTGACGGCCATCGGTCGCGGCCGATCTCACTCTCCGTCAAGATCGAGAGTGCCAGTGACAGAGAACGGCTCGCCGGCAGTCAGGCCGAGTCGTTCTGCCCAGGACAGCGCCTCGCCGCGGGAGGCGTCCGCCTCGGCCAGACGGGCGGCGGCCAGCGTGGACGGGAGCTCACCCTGGTCCAGCAGGACGGCCCACTGGCTCCCGGTGAGGGCCAGGTAGCGCAGGTCGGGGAAGCCGGCGAGCGCGGTCAGGTCCTGGACCACGGCCTCGGAGAGGTCCAGGCCGCGTAGGTTCGGGATGGTGCGCAGTGGAGTGATGTCGATCGGGACGGAGGTGGCGAGGTCGAGGGAGGTCAGGTACTGGTGGCCTTCGAGTGGTGCGAGGTCGCCACCGTGCAGGGTGACTCCCAGGGACTCGACGGGCAGGGCCCGGAGCGGGGACAGATCAGCGACAGGGCGGCGTTTGAGTTCGAGTCGCCGCAGGTGGGGAGCGGCCGTGAGCGGGGTGAGGTCCATGGGTCCGGCGGGGGCACCGGATTGGATCAGGACGGCCTGGATGCCGGGTGGGACGTCGTGGGGAATTCCGTCGGTTCGCAGCTCAGGGTCGAAGCCGGTTCCGCGAGGGTCTTCTGTGAATTCGATGTAGTCGACCTCGTCCTCCTCCACCTCGTAGGCGCCTTGCTCCAGCAGTTCCAGGTAGCGGGCGAGGAGTGAGGTGACGGAGTCGCAGACGTAGAGCGGCCCGTCGTCGTAGTCACGGCCGCTCTGGATCACCTGGCCGGGACGACCGGCCGGAGCGGGGGACATGTCGACCGCCAGGTAGTTGCCATCATCGGCGGTGGCGAACGGGAGCCAGCCCGGGTGCTGCCGGCAGCGGCGGACTGCGTCGAGCGGGTCGGCGTCGAGCACGACTGAGTTCCAGGAAGTCTCCCAGCCGGACCACACCGGTTCCCGGTCGTGCTCATTGGCGGCGACCAGGCGCTCCAGCGGCAGCCAGCGGAGGTTGTCGAAGAGATCGGGCGCTTCGTCCCCGCTGCCGTCGGCGATCAGGTAGAGCGCGCGCAGGTCGGCGGGCAGCGGCCGGCCGAGCCGACGCTCCGCGTCATCGAGCGCCGTGGTGGTCACGGGGAGTGGCAGCTTTTCGGGGTGCCCCAGGATTTCGGCACGCCGCTCCAGGTAGGCCCGGAACCGGGCGACCGCCAGGTCGGGATCGCCCGCCGGGGCGGAAGTGCCCCCCTCCTGGGCGAGACCCGGAAGGGGCAGCCGGTAGGCGTGGTCCAGGACGGCCAGGAAGCCCGGATGTTGGTACTGCCGGAAGACGGTCTCCCGGGACGCGAGCAGATCGAACTCCCCGGACGGCCGACACCGCATCTCCAGCCTGGTGCGCTCCCAGCCGCGGGCCGCGCCCACCGCCGCCGCCACGTCCTGCAGGTCCTGGAAGGCTCCGGCCAGCTGGACCGCCTGGGTCGCATGGAGCGCCTGCGGCTTCGCACCGGGGACGGCGAAATGAGTGGAGATGCCCAGGCCGAACAGGCCTTGGGTGCCGACCAGCACCGCCTCCGTCCATCCCTCGGGCGCGTTCGCCGCAACCTTCCCGGCCACCCGCGCAACGCCCCGCGCTATCAGCTCGGCCATGGTCTGCTCCCGTTCTGTCGGCACTGCTGGGTGATCATCGCAGGAGGCCATGACGGACCCATGAGCTGGAGTGTCAAGCGGCAAGTGCGTGGGCTCGGTGGGACCAGGCTGTCGCCTCGTCGTAAGGTGTGCCGGTTTTCAGGCAGCCGTGCAGGATGCCGACGAGTCGGTTGGCGAGTTGGCGCAGGGCGGCGTTGAACTCGATGCCGCGGGCTCTTTGTTGCTCGTAGTAGGCCCTGGCTCCGGCAGAGATCCGAAGCGCGGAGAAGGCTTGGGCGATCAGGGCGTCGATGAGCCGGTCGTTGCGGACGAACCGGGCGGTCACGACCTTCTTTCTGCCGGAGGCGCGGGTGATCGGGCTGGTGCCGGCGTAGTTCTTGCGGGCTTTGGCGCTGGCGTAGCGGTGGGGGTCGTCGCCGAACTCTGCGAGGACCCGGGCGCTGAGCATCGAGCCCAGTCCGGGCTGGGAACGGATGATCTCAGCGTCCGGGTGCCGGCCGAAGTAGTCCTCTACCTGCCCGTGCAGGAAGTTGACCTGCTCGTTCAAGGTGACCAGCAGCGCGACGAGCGCGCGTACCGAGTCGGCGTATGCCGCGGTAACCGCGGCGGGCTGGCCCAGGTGCCTGCCGCGCAGTACGGCCTGGATCCTGGTGGCCTTGTCGGCAATGTTGCGTCGGCGGGCGCGTTTGAGGGCCGCACTGATCTGCGTGGTTGTCAGCTTCGCCGCGCCTACCGGATCAGGCGCCTTAGCCAGCAGCTCCAGGACATCGGGGGCGTCCAGGTCCTCGAACGCCTCCAGCGCGGCGGGGAAGTAGTCGAGCAGGGCGTGCCGCAGCCGCTGCGTGGTGCGGGTCCGCTCCCAGATCAGGGTCTTGTGAATGCGTGTCACCACCTTGACCGCTTCAGCGTCGGCGGTGTCCCCGGAGATCGGGCGGAGCTGGTGGGAATCGGTGCGCACCATGTCGGCGAGCATGTGCGCGTCGGCCGCGTCGCTCTTGGCCCCCGAAACCGCCAAGCGCTCCCGGTACCGGGATGCCTGCAGCGGGTTGACCGCGTACACCGTGTAGCCGGCGGCGATCAGTGCCTGCACCCACGGGCCGCGATCGGTCTCGATCCCGATCACGACCTCGGCCGTGCTGTCTTCGCCGAGTTCCGCACCGATCATCGCGTGCAGCCGTTCGATGCCGGCCACACCCTCCGGAAGCCGGGCCTTGGACAACCGGCGGCCTGCGGCGTCCATCAGCTCGACGTCGTGGTGGTCCTGGGCCCAGTCGTCCCCAACGAACAGCAACTCGTCCTCCGTCATCGACCTCGATCGGCAGTAGCCCGCAGGAGAACCATCAGCGACCTAATAAGGCTGTGCTCACGCCGCAACCGGGCGGGCACGACATCCCATCAGCGATTTCGCTCCTGGCCGACCGGCAGGGGCACGATCTGTCAACAGGACTCGATGTCCAGGGAAAAGAGAGTGCTCACCTGCTGGCGGCTACCGGGCACCGAGTCTGCCGGATGGAGCCTCGGTAGGTCTTATTAGGGAACATCAGGGTTTCGTCGAAGTCCACGCCGACGGCTTGGCTGCTCGGGCTGTCGGGGCGGGGGGCGATGACGCGGTGCACGTGGTCCTCCGTCAGGTCAGCGGGCTACAGGCAGGTGAGCTGGTTCGGGTCGGCTGCTCGGGGCGGGGGAGGAGAGCGGCGGGCCGGTCCTTGGTGAAGGTCGGCCCGCCGCCGGGGGCTGCTATCGACCTACAGGAGGCCGGCGGCGTGGGCTTCCGCCTCCTGGTCGACGTCGTCGTCCTCGTCGGCCTGGCCCTCGCCGTCGAGCGGTTCGGCGGGGCACAGCTCGGCGATGGCGAGGTCCTGGCCGAGGGCGGACCACGGGTCGTCGGCCTGGTCCTCGTTGTCGTCGGGCTGCGCCGTGTCGGCGGCGGGGCTGTCCAGGAGCGCGACCAGCTCGCTGATGCTGCTCACCTGGATCTGCTGCTCGCTGTCCCGCACGAGCAGGTAGGTACGGCTGGTGTAGCCGTGTGAGGCGGGGGAGGGGACGCACAGCAGGTGCGCGCCGCCGGGCAGCTCGCACGTCGCGGTGCCGTCCTCCGCGCCCACCCAGTTGGCGGCGTCGGTCAGGCTGCCGCCGCTGCGGTCCAGGCCGGTGGCTCCGGTGGCCGCGCGCTGTGCGGCGTCGACGGCGACCTCCTCGAGGAGCTGCTCCATCGACGCCACCAGGGCGGGCGCGACGCCGGCGGAGGCGTAGCCGTGGGCGGGAACGCCGAGTCGGCGGCGCAACGGCTGGCGGAGCTGGGTGGTGACCTGGTCAGCGAGGCAGGCGGCGAGGCCGGCGGCGGCAACGGCGAGGGTGAGGCGGGTCTCGGCCGGGCGGGCGGCGAGGGTGCGGTAGGTGGTGAGGCCGGCGGTGGCCGCCGCAGCGGCGATGGCGATGTTGTCGGCGGTGTCGAGGGCGTTGCTCAGCAGGCGGGCGCGGGTCGTCTGCTCGATCATCAGGTACCTCCGAGGGGAGCGGGGTTGGGCCGGGCGGCCGCGCCGCTCACCACGGCGCCCCGCCGCCGGGCCTGGCTGGCTCGGGGGCGGGGCGTGGTGGTGGGCAGCGTGAATGCCGGGACGTCAGTGGAGGGCGTTCCAGATGATCAGCAGGAGCACGGCGAGGCCGACGAGGACGGCCTTCGGCGAGATGCTGGTGGAGGACTGAAGGCGTCGTATCTCGGCGTGTATCGCGTCGCATTCGGCCTGGATCCCCGCGTGCGAGGGGGTGCCGGGGGTGAGGCCGGCGAGGATGCCCGAGCGGTGGTGGAGTCTCTCGTAGAGCGCGGCGATCTGTGCGTCGCGGGATACGGCCAGGGCCACGGTGAATGCCTTCCGGTCGGCGTTGCTCGGCGGGTTGGGGAGGTGCGGCCGGGGCTGGCGCGCTGGGCACCGGCCCCGGGGCTGGCTGTCGGTCAGGTGAGACTGCGGGCGTCCTGCAGTCCCTCGATCCGGGACGCCTGGCCGTGGATGCGCTGGGCGAGGACGGTCAGGCGGGCGGTGTCCTCGGTGCTGACTCCTCGGGCCAGGTCGAGGGCGAGGCGGTCGGCGTCGGCGCGCAGCTGGGCGACGTCGGCGGCCAGGGCCTGGGTGCGCTGGGTGATGACGGCGGCCAGCCGCTGGCCGGGGGCGGCGGGGTGGGGGATTGCGGGGTCGGGCACGGGTGTGGCTGCTCCTGGTCGTCGTGGTCGGGTGGGGTCAGCGCTGGTCGAAGGGGCCGGTCGGGCAGTGCCGGGTGCGCTCGGGGGTCTGGATGGTGATCTGCGGCTGTACGTCGGTGCGGTTGATGACCAACGGGCGCAGGCTGAAGGAGATGCCGCGCAGGGCGAATAGGGAGACGGCGATGATGGCAGCGGCGGTCAGGCCGGTGGCGACGGGGCGGCCGGCTTCCGGGGCGGCCTGCCAGACCATGGCGAGGGTGGCGGCGGACCAGGTGGTCCAGGCGAGGCGGGCCATGGCGGCCTGTGAGGCGAAGGCGAGGAATCCGGCGGCCAGGCCGAAGGTCTTCCACGCGGCGTAGGCGGTGGTGGCGGTCAGCGGCAGGTGGCCGGAGCTGCTGTCGAGATAGGTGTGGACGGGGCGGGTGATGGTGGTGGCCAGTCCGTCGCCGGTGCCGGGGATGTGCTGCGGCAGGTGCACGGCGCCCACCAGGGCTGCGGCCGCGTTCAGCAGGATGCCGCCGACGGTGCCGAGGACCAGGGCGCCGGCGGCGAGGGCGAGCGCATAGGCCAAGGCGCGGACCCACGGCTGGGCGGTGGAGAAGTCGTCCAGGGCGGCGACCAGTTCGCGGCGGCGGCGGTCGGACCAGCCGCCGGGGGCGGTGAGCTGCTGGGCGCGCCGGGCGGCGGCCTCGCGCAGCGTGCCGGAGGCGGGGTCGGTGGGCTGGTTCTGGTGCTGGGTCACGGCGAGTCCTGTTCTCGGTCGGTCGTGCGGCGGGTGCCCGGCCGCGGGATGCGGCCGGGCGATGTGTGGGGCGGGCGGGTTCAGAAGAAGGCCAGCTGCTCGCGGTCGGCGTCGCGGGCGGGTGCGAGGTCGGATCAGCCGGGCCGGGTCAGTCCTCGAGGTCCTCGTCGTCGTCCTCGTCCTCCTCGTCGTCGGGGGCGCCGGTGTACGGGGTGTAGAGGTGCAGGGCGCCGTCGTAGTCGGCGTCGGTCAGCGCGTTGTGGTCGACGGTGACCGGCGCGAAGTCCGGCGCGGCGGCGAGACGCTCGCGCAGCTCGCCGACCGCCAGCAGCCGGGTCCGGGCGCTGCGCCACGCCGGGGCCGGGGCCACGGGCCCCTCGGTGCCGGGCATGGGCGGGGCGGCGTGCGGGGTGTAGAGGTGGAGGGTGCCGTCGTAGTCGGCGTCGGTCAGCAGCTCGCCGTCGACCATCACCGGGGCGTGGTCGGGCAGGTGGGCCAGACGCGCGAGCAGGTCGTCGGCGTTCAACCGGCGGCTGCGCCAGGACGCGGTGGGCAGCGGCCCGGCGGGGGCGGTGTGCCGGTCGGCGGCGGTGATGGCCTTGGTGATGGCGGTGACGGCGGCTGCGGCCACCTGGGAGGGGTCGCGGGGGGCGGCGGTCTCGGTCACGGTGATGCTCACGGGAGGGCTCCCATCGACAGGGGCGGTCCGGCCGGTCGGCCGGCCCCGTCCCCGGATGCACCGCGCCCGCCCGGCCGGGGTCGGCGGGGCGGGCGGCGGAGCGGGCCGGGGACGGGGCCGGACGGCCGGTCAGTCGCGCTTCTCGAAGCAGGACTTGCAGTTCTCTGGCTGCGGCTCCTCGCTCTCCCAGTCCCTGTAGCCGAGGTGGCGGGAGCAGAAGTAGCCGCCGCAGCCGTCCTCCGGGGCACCGGGCTCGGAGCCGCACAGGTTGTCCAGGCCGCGGGCGATCTCCTCGGTGCAACCGACCTGCTCGCAAGTGGCGGTGACGTCGTAGCCAGCCTCGATCTCGGTGCCGTCGGCGCGGGTGACGGTGTAGTAGGCGTATCCCATCGGGTCCTCCAAGGCGGGTCGGTTCCGGCCGGGCGGCCGGCGACGTCCCCGGAGGCGGCCCGCCCGCCTCGCCGGTGTGGCGGGCGGGCGGAGGCGGGCCGGGGGCGAGGCCGACGAACCGGCTGGTCAGCCGTTGTTGTTGGTGACGGATCCACGCCACCCGGCGGACTGCTTGCCGATGGTGGTCTGGTGGGTGCGGTGGACCAGGGCCAGGACGGTGCCGGTCGCGCTGGCGCCTTGGCCGCTGGCGCTCGCGCCCGTCCCGGACGCGGTGCCGGTTCCGGCGGCGACCGAGCGGAGCTTGCCGAGCAGACCGGAGACGCCGAGCACGACCAGGCCGACAAGGACGGCTGCCCACTTGAGGAGGTCGCCGAGCTCACCGGCGTGCGGGGCGACCTCCGCTACGGCCGCGCCCAGCATCCACACCGCCCCGCCGGCCGCGAGGGAGGCGATGGAGCCGTACAGGACGTACTGGCGCACCGCGAGCGGCAGGCCCGGGTCGAGGGCCGGGGCGGCCGCGGGGACGGGGGCCGGGGCGTCGACGGCCCGGCGGTGGTCGGCCAGGCGGGAGGCCATGGCGTCCAGGTGGGCGCTCACGTCGAAGACGGGCACGGCCGTGGCCTGGCCGTCGACGATCGCGGGCACACACGTGGCGTCCCCGTGGTCCGGGCTCAGCGGCACGGCGACGATCTGCCCGTCCATGGTCGTCGGCACGTAGCCGCGTTCCAGGAGGATGACCTGCGAGTCGTTGTTCGGGGTGGGTTCGGTGCCGGGCACGGTGGTCTCCTTCGGGGTGGCGGGGTGGCGGGGGCGCCGCGGCGCCTTCTGGGGCCGCCGGACCCGCCCGGCTTGGGTGGCGGGCGGGTCCGGCGGCCCTCGGAGAGGCCGGGAGCGGTTACTGCTCGGGGGTCCAGGTGCGGAACAGGCGGGCGGGGGCGGCCGGGTGCGGGGCGTGGGTGCCCAGGCCCGGGGTGAGGCGCGCGGTGAGCGTGATCTGGTGGGCGTCGCGCAGGGCGGTGGTGGTCAGCGGGAGCGGGGGCTGGAACCGGACTCGCCACGTCTCGATGCGCAGGCCGATGCCGGCCAGGGGGCCGGTGAGGGCGATCTCCTCGGCCAGGAGCACCGTCTCCTCGCAGGTGGACAGGTGGGGCCAGTCGCCGAGGGTGATGGTGGTCAGCGGGCGCTGCGGCGTGGGGGAGTAGGCGCCCTCGCCGCTGTCGCCCTCGCGCAGCCGGCTGCGCAGCAGGCCGACGGCCTCGCGCAGCAGCGCGACGGTGTCGGCCTTGGTGGTGGCGGTGCGGGCGGCCAGGTGGGGGCGGGCGCCGTAGGGGTCGGCGACCCACGGCTCGGTGAGCGGGCTGGCGTGCTCGGCGGCGACCAGGTGGTCGATCAGCGTGCTGGACCCGGCGCCGGTGCGGGCGCTGATGTGCAGGTGCACGGCGCCGTTGGCGTTCCACAGCGGCAGCAGCACCGGACTGCCGTCGGGGTGACGGCCGATGGCGGCGGTGCCGGTGGCGGGGTCGATCAGCTGGTCGGCCGGCGGGCGGGGCGCCGGGTCGGCGAGGCGGGCGGTCTCCTCGTGCTGGCGGGTCAGCTCGGCGTACCGCGCGAGAGCGGAGGCGGAGGTCATGGCGGGGATTCCCTTCGGGAGACGAGTAGTGCCCGCCGCCCTGGGGTGGGCGGCGGGCACGGTCGGGTGGTGGTGGGTGGTGTCAGTCGTTGATACGAGTGGTGCGGCCGACGGCGAGGAGCTCGCGGATCAGGCGGGCCACCTCTGGGGACTGCTTGCCGCTGCGCGACTGGCCGATCAGGAGCGCGCCCTCGTCGACCATGACGACGCGGGGCGGTCCGGGCTGCAGCTGCGGGCGCCGGGGCGCGGCGGGCAGCGCCCGACGGCTGCGCAGCTGCATCGCCTCCCACAGGTCGGTGAGCACGGCGAGGGTGTCCTCGAAGGTCTGGGGGCCGGCGACGGTCGGCCGCGTGCGCGGGTCGAGGGCGGCCTGGGCGAGGAGCTGGTCGACCGGGCCGACGGGCAGCGGGGAGTGGGTGGTGTTCATGGCGGGTCCTTCCGGGTCGGCTGTGCTGGCGGGCGGAGCGGGCGGGTGGTCAGAAGCGGATGCTGCCGATGAGGTGGACCAGGCCGGTGAGGAGCTGGTTGATGGTCGGGCCCAGGCCGGTGCTGGCGAGGGTGAAGCCAAACAGGACGAGGGTCAGGCCGGGCCAGAAGCCGACGGCGCGGCCCCGGTAGAGGACGACGGTGAGGATGCCGAAGAAGACGGCGAGGGAGACGGTGACGGCCACGGTGGCTCCTGGCGGTGACGGTGACGGGTGTGGCGAAGGGCCTGCCGCAGTGACTGCTGGTGCGTCAGGCTGGTGGCTCCGGCAGGCCGTTGAAGGGGGAGATTCGGTGGGGTTCATCCGGCGTCCGGGGTTCGTCTTCGATCAGGTCGTCTCGGACGACGACCTGATCTACGACTGCTACACCGACGAGGACGGGGTCGTGCACCTGACGGACGACTACGAGCCGGGCACGGTGATCGCCGTGGCCGGGGTGGTGATCGGCGGGTTCGTCTACGAGGCCCGCACCGACGAGTGGGGCCGGGTCTACCTCGTGGATGACGACGACTACTGATCGCCGTCGCGGCCCGCAGCGTTCAGACCGGTGAGGGCGCTGCGGATCGAGCCGAGCTTCACCGTCTTGCCGCCGTCGGCGTTGACTGCGGCGAGGATCTCGTAGATGTCCATCTCGCCGTCGCTGTTCTCCATGACGGCCAGGACGCGGTCGCCGATGGTGCGCCGCGCCGGGTTTTGCTGCTGCTCGGGTACGGCGACGGGGATGACCGGCACCGGGATGCTGCGGGCCGGCCGACCGCCGCCACCACTGTTGCCGCCCCGGCCGTTCGCCTTCCCGCCGCCGCCCTCTTTGGTCTCCTCGAACTGCTCCGGGCACGCCAGCTTGTAGGCGTCCATCCCGTCGAGGCGTCCGGCGTAGGCCTCGCCCGCGTCCTCCCACGACGTTTCCTCCAGCACGGCGTGCGGGCCGTCGCCGTACAGGGCGAGCATCTCCGGGTCCAGGCCGTCGGTCGGCATCTCCGAGCCCACCTTGAAGAACCGCATCCGGGCGGTGGGGTGCAGGCCGGAGAGGTGGTAGCCGCTGCCCTGGGTGCCGGGCCGGTCCTCGTCCGCCTCCGTGTCGTCGAACTGCGATTTCAGCTCGAAGGCGCCCGCGTACTTGGGGATCGGCATGAGCTTCTGCCCGGCGGGCAGCAGCCCGTCGGCCACCAGCTGCCGCATCAGGTTGGACGTCCAGCGCAGCAGGATCACCTCGCCCTCCTTGAGCATGGAGCGCAGGGTGTCGGACCCGCCGAGCTCCTCGAGGTGCCCGGCCTGGGCGAACAGCGCGATGCCCATGCCCAGCGAGCGGCCGGTGCGGCCGATGTCCTTGATGTAGAACGTGGCCTCGTCCCGGTACGGGGCGCCCTTCTCCAGCAGCCTGTTCGCCTCGTCGAGGATCAGGTACATCAGCGGGTCGGGGCGGTCCCGCAGGAACTTGGAACGGCCGGCGGCCGCGTACCGCACCTCGCGGGCCTTCATGATGTTCCAGAAGACGCGCAGCTGGGCGATCGCGCCTTCCTGCGTGTAGACGCACCAGTCGCAGTTCCCGCGCGCCTCCGGGGCGGACTGGCCGCCCTTGAGGTCCGCGTAGAACACCCCGATCCCGGAGCGCTTCATCGCGGCGAGGATGATCTGCCCGCCGGTGGACTTGCCCGCGCCAGTGGTCCCGAACAGCAGCATCCGCTGCGCCGACCCGGACTTCGGGTCGTACAGGCGCAGCTTGGTCCGCCGCCCGTTGTGGTGCAGGCCGACCCAGATCCGGCCGGTGGAATCCATGAGCAGAGACTCGGGGTCGGGCATGAGGACTTCAGCGAGCGGGTCCTCGGGGTAGATGGTGACCAGGCCCTGGCTGCCGCTGATCTCCACCGCCAGGCGAGCCGGGTCCTTGATGTCCATCGCGTCGGCGAGACGTCCCAGGTCGTAATTGATGACGTCACCGGCCGGCACCCGGACGGCGAGCTCGTAGATCTTGCCCATCAGGTCAGCTCCTTCACGTCGGTGTCGACGATGCGGATGTCGGTGATCCAGGTGCCGGGCATCCCCTTGGGGGCGATGTGCTTCACCCAGCGCGCGTACGGGTCGTCGGCCCCCTCCGGGGCGATGCCGACGCTCAGGCGCCGCACCCCGGCGCCGCGGCCGGCCACCTTGGCGACCGTGATCTCCTCCTCCTCCCAGTCCAGGAGCGCGGAGAGCGCGGTGATGGAGATGGTGGGCACCGGCGTGCCCGGCACGGCGGCCGCGATGATCGCGGTCACCGACCTGGGGCCGGTCTGCTCCACGTCCAGCAGGACCGTGCCCGGGGCGGCGCCGCCTTCGACGCCGACCCGCTGCGCCCACCACAGGGACATCGGGTGGTTGGAGCCGGCCGGGACCAGGGCGGCGGCCTGCTCCTGCTGCGCGTACTGGACGGCCTCGACGGTCAGGGAGCGTTCGCGGCCGGTGATGACCCGGGCGGTGCGGGCCGGGCGGCACTTCCAGACCGCGACGGTCCAGGCGGCGTCCAGCGCCAGCTCCCACCAGTGCAGGCCGTGCACCAGGCGCTCGGTGACGAGCAGGGCGGCGGCGCTGACGGGGGAGACGAGGTAGAGGGCGGTGGCGGCGTCGCGCACCCGGCCCTTGGGCAGGGTCGCGGACCAGATCAGGCCCCAGGCGGTGGCGGCGCCCGCGCCGCTGATCACGGCGACGTAGGGCATGGGGGTGTCGGTGAAGGCGGCGGTGGCCAGGCCGGCCACGCCCGCGAGGGTGGCGGCGCGGCCGGTGTAGCCGCGGGCGGTGGCGATGCGCCCGCGCAGCGGGCCGAGCGACAGCATGGTGGTGGGGCTCCTTCGCGGTGGCCGGGGAGGCGATGGGATGGGGGTGTGCGAAGGGGCGGCCGGTGTCGCGCGGGGCGGCGCCGGCCGCCCCTGTGTGGTGGGGTCAGCGGTTGCTGTAGAACTCGCGGTCGGCCATGGCGCCCTCCTTGTTGGCGATGACCTCGGCGACGGGCCCGTAGTCGCTCTCGTGGGCGTCGGCGGTCTGCTGGAACATCACGGAGAGTTCCTCGGTGGCGGCGGCCATGGCCTCGGCCTCCGCCAGGACGGAGAGCATGACGGTGGCGGCCTCGCGGTGCTCGCCGACCGTGTCCTTGTCCACGTTCATCCCTGCGGCCTGGTCGGCCAGGCGCCCTACCGAAGCGGCACAGCCCTCGACGTAGGCGTAGGTCGCGCGGATCTGACCGGACAGGTGGGCCAGTTTGACCGCGGCGAGGCCGAGCTGGGCGACGACCAGGCCGTACTTGACGGCGTCGCTGATCACCTCACCGGCGACGGCGATGACCTGGCCCGCGACCTCGATGGCCCCGGGCCCGGAATCGGAGCCGGCAGGCGTGTCGGTCACGGACGGGGCGGTGGAGACGGTGGCCGCCTCGCTGGTGGTGACCGGGGTGAGTTCGGTGTCGGGCATCGGGTGTCTCCTATTCCTCGTGGTACTCGCGCTCGGCCGGGGCGATGTGGCCCTGGTCGCGGACGACGTCGGCGACCGGCTTGTCACGCCGCTCGGCGTTGTGCCCGGCCTGGGCGATGGCCTCGGCCGCGCCGGGGATCGCCTCGGCGACGGCCTCCGCCTTGGCCTGGACGAGGCCGGCCTGCTCGATCAGCCAGGCGACCATGCCCTCCAGGACGCCGGGCACCTTCAGCTCGAGGACCATGGCGTGCAGCGCCTCCAGGCCGCCGAGCAGGCTCTCGCAGCCCTCTGCGGCGAGGCGGGCGTCGTCGGCGCCCTGCATGATCTCCTCCGCCATGTCGGCGTCGGCCTCGATGACGTCGCCGATCGTCAGGTCCGAGTCGGCGTACTGCGTGCCGTGCGGGGCGCGCGGCGCGGGGATGGTCACGGGTGGTCCTCCGGCAGGCGGTTGGGTCGGGCCGGGCCGGGTGGTGCCGGGCCGGGCGTGGGGGCTGATGTAAGGCGCCCGGGGCAGGGCGGTCGGGCCGCTGCCGATAGCACCGGCGGTGTGCGAGCCGGGCCGGTTGGCCTGGGAGTAGGTGACCGTGGGGCCCTGGGTGTGGCCCCAGCCGGGCGGCGGACCGAACCCGCCGGCCGCCGACCCGGCCGTCGGACCCGACGTGCCGCCGGCCGCCTGGGACTTTCGGGTGCCCGCCCGCTGCCACTGGCCCTGGGCACTGCCCGCCTTCGACGACCTGGCCTTCGCCTTCGACCTCGACCGTGCCCGCGCCTTGGGCCTGACCGTCGCCCTCGGCTTGGGCCTGGCCCTGCGCCTCGCCTTCCGCCCCGCCGCTCCTGCGGCGGCGCCGGCCGCGGTTCCTCCCGCACCCGCCGCACCCGCCGCACCGGCAGCGCCGGTGGCTCCCGGCGCCTTCGGTGTCTTCGTGAGGTTCACCTTCGGGCCGGGCGGCGTCGGCGTGCCCGGCTGCGCCGCCTGGGCCTTGGCCTTCTTGCCGTTGAGGATGCGCCCGGCCGCCCGGGTGCGCAGCGCGCCGCGGATGGTGGTGGGGGTGGTGCCGCTGCCCTGGTGGGCGCCGGTCGGTTTCCAGGAGCCGGTGTTGATGCGGTCGGCGGCCCGGTGGCGGGCCGCGCCCCGGATCGTGTCCGGCCCGAGCGGCTGCTTGGGGGTCTTGGGGGTCTTGGGGGTGGGGCCGTTGGTGATGCGGTTCGCGGCCCGCTGGCGGGCGGCTCCCCGCAGGGTGTCCGGCGGCGACGGCTGCTTGGGGGTCTTCGGTGCGGGGCCGCCCGCGATCCGGGCGGCGGCCCGCTGCCGGGCTGCTCCCCGGATGGTGTCCGGGGCGGCGAGCTGCTTCCCCGACCGGTCTTTCGGACCCTTTTCGGGCCCGGAATTCGGGCCCGGGCGGCCGCTCTTCCCGGAAGCCTCCAGGGCCTTCCTGCGGGCGTCCTGCATCGCGCCCGGCCCCGGGCTGCCCGCAGCGCCTGCCCGGGCGTCCAGACCGCCCTTGCGGGCCACCTCGGGCTTCTTCGCCGTATCGGCCAGCGGCTTGCCAACCGGCCCCTGCTTCATCGCGGCAGGGGCCGAAGAATTCTTCACCCCCGAATTCTGACCCGAATTCGGCGCGGGATTCTTCGACGCCCGGCCGAATTCTGGACCGGACTGCATCCGGCCCCGCTGCTGCGCCGTGAAAGCATTCAGCCAGGCCTTTTCGAGTTCGCTGTTCGCCTTTCCGGTGACCGCTTCCTGCTGGTCCCGGACGGATTTGAAATGCTCGGCGCGGGCTTTCAGGTAGCCGACCGCGTGATAGGCGCCGCGCAGGGCCGCGACCGTGATCCCGGCCATCATGACGGACGACATCGCGGCCACACCGGCCAGCGAACCGGGACCGGCGGCCGGAGCCGCCTCCATTCCGTGAGCGGCCGTTTCGGCGGCCCCGCCGAGCGCGGGGCTTTCGGGAACGGAAAGGGATGCGGGGGGTGCGAATTCGCCTGTCAGCGGGGCGAGCGTGGGCGGCCCGCCCTCGCCCACGGCGCCGGGCACCATCAGGCCGGGGAAGCCGAGGACGGTCCCCCCGGTGGTCTCGTCGGCCATCGGGCCGCCTCCAATCGTCGTCACTTTCAGTCACCGATCCGGGGTCTCTCGCGTACGCGTACGTACGCGCACTTGGAGACCCCGGATGACGGACTCGCCGCAGAAAAACTGAGCGCGAAGAGTCACCTGCCGCCAGGGCCGGTCAGGTGCCGGCGCGGGCCTGCGTCCAGATGCTGAGCATCCGCACCAGGTCCGCCCACGCCGCCTCGTCCTGGCCGGCCAGGGTCCGCGCCAGATCCCACAACGCCGCGGCCCGGTCCGGATTCGAACCGGTCGCCTCGAAGCGCTTGTTCCAGTACTCCACCTGGCCGGGCGTGAGCGGCATTTCACGCCTCCTTCTGCAGGAAATCCAGGAACGGCACCGGCCCCTTCTTCAAGGAATTCCCGGTGTCATTTCCGTCCTGGTCGGCGTAGACGCTCGCGCCGATTCCGTGCAGGCTGGCCGCCGTGTTCAGCGCCTGCGCCTCCTGCACGCCCTGAAGTCCGCCCTTGTTGGCCTTCTTCAATTCCTTGCCCTTGGCACGGGCCTCGCGCTTCTTCGGAAGTTCGACGTACAGCCTGGTGTAGGCGGTGTCGACCTTTCCGGCGTCGGCAACGGCATCCCGCAGGTGCTTTTCCAGGCTGGCCATCGGCCGGGCCGCACGGAATGCCCGCACCTTGTGCTCCAGCGGCTTATCGCCGTCGATCCGGATCTCGCCGAGCGCCGACTGGTACTCGTGCAGCAGCCCGAGCACCTCATTGGCCATCTGCCGCAGCCGCTCGCGCTGCTGGGCCGCGTACAGGGCAGTGCCGTTCGGCCTGAGCAGGTGCTCCGACGTCCACCCGCTCTTGTTGTTCTGGGACATGTCGTCCTCCAGGAAGGGGAAGTTGGTCGACCCGGGCTCCGGCCGGATGGCCGGGTCGCTACGGTGGTACTCGGCGCTACGGCGCCTTCGGCGGTCACCAGGGCGCTTTCCTCGCCCTGGTGACCACCGGAGAGGCCGGCACTGGGTGAAGCGTGCGGCTGCTCAGGGCCGGTAGCCGGAGGCGAGCAGCTCGATGGCCTCCGTGCGGTACTCGGACGCGGTGCCGGGCGAGGAGACGTCCAGCGCCTCCTGGATCTGCGCGAGCGTCACCAGCTGGTCGGCGCGGGTGGACCCGGGGTTGGCGGCGTGGGCAGTCAGGATCATCCGGGCGACCTTGCGCACCGCCCGCTCGCGCGGCTTGAGCTTGGCGACGTCCTCGGCTTCGACGGCGGCCCGCTCGATTTCGGCAGCAGCGGCCCGCGTTTCGGCAGCAGCCCGGGTGGCTTCGGCAGCGTCCTTCTTCGACTGCTCGATGGCGGCGAGAGCGGCCTCCTGACGCGCCCGCTCCTCGGTCGTGCGCCGCTCGATTTCGGCGGTGCGCCGCCGCGTTTCGGCAGCGGCCTCCTTCGTTTCGGCGGCCTCCTTCTCGGTTTCGGCAGCGGCCTTGCGGGCGATCGCGGTGGTCTGCGTGTCGATCGCCTGCGCCTCAGCGGCGGCGGCCAGGTCCGCTTCAGCGGCGGCCTGTCGGTCCTCGGCGGCGGCCTTCTCCAGCGCGGCCGCCCGGCGGTCGGCGGCCGCCGCCTCCTCGCGCTCGTCGGCCTCAAGGCGCTCAGCGGTGGCGGCGCGGGCCTTCGCTTCGGCCACCACGGCCGACTCCAGCGCCGCCTTCTCCAGCGCGACAGTCCGCTCGGCCGCGGTGACCTGGGCATCGGCGTGGGCGCGGGCCTGGCCGGTCTCGCCCGCCACCTCGGCCATCACCACCTCCACCTGGCCCTGCGCCCGCAGCGCCGCGGCCTTCGCCCTGGCCTCAGCGAGCGTGCGGCGGGTATCCGCCTCCAGTCGCCGCTGCTTGGCCGCCTCCTGGCGGGCTTCGGCCTCGCGGTCCTGGTCGTCGGGCATCGCGAGCGCCTGCGCGACGGTGAAGCCGTAGGGCGCCATCGTCATCGGCAGCCGCTCGTCCTTGCTGGCCAGGCTGAGGTCGCCCTTGTGCTTGCGGCTGAGCCACAGCTCGTAGGCGATGAGCTCCTGGTCCCGGCGGACCATCTCCGGGTAGGAGGTGACGCCGTACAGCCGCATCCGGCGGTAGAACCTGGGGGTCTTGAACGGGTCGAGCAGCCAGCGGTGCAGCGGCACCCGGTCGGAGGCCGTTCCCGCCTCCAGCCTGGCCTTTTGGATGATCAGGCGACGGCCGGCCTCCACCCCGATGACGAACAGGAACGGCATCACGCCGTGCGAGGCCGCCCGCACCGGGTCGGCCTGGATGGAGCCCTGCGAGGAGGCATTGAACCAGATCGTGGCGGCCGTCATGCCGTGGGCCGCCAGGCGCAGCACGTGCCAGGGCGTCATCTTGCGGATCAGGTACAGGTCCAGGGCCAGGAACGCCACGATGCTCGCGTCGACGCCGACGGGGAACCACGGCGCGAGCTCCTTGCTGAAGCCCCAGTGGAGGGCGACGGCGGCGAGCGTGTCGTAGGACATCGCGAAGCCGATGGCACCCACCAGCGTCGCGCCGACGGCCGCCAGGAGGGAGAGGGCAAGCATCAGCGGGTTGTCGCCGAAGAGCTTGCGGGGTGCCCTCGAAACCGCCGGGGCCGGGCCCGAAACGAACCCGGGTGGGCGCGAAGCGGGGGCGGGCGGCGGCGAAACGGGGCCCGGCGAGGGTCGCGTCGGGCCGGTCGGGGCCGCCATCGGCGGCAGGTCGATGGTCGTCACAGGGGCCTCCGGAAGGGCTCGAATCGGTGGTGCCGAAACGGCGGCCGGTGCTCCCGAAACGCAATCTCGGGTCTGCGAACCGGCCGCCGTTGTCGGCGAAGGAGGAGCGGCCGGGCCCGAAACGGGGCTCGGTCAGGTGGTGGCGAGGGCCTTCTCGGCGACGGACCGGACGGTCGGCACCGCCGGGATCGCCCGGCACTCGGCGGCGTGCCGGTTGGCCTCGTCGCGCATGTCGTCCAGGCCCCAGGACCTGTACTTGCTGTTGCTGCCGTCACAGGCCAGGCACTGCCAGGAGTAGCCGCGGTCGTGGTCGCGCACCGCGACCTGGCGGGTCACCACGACCACGCCGCCCAGGGCGGTCCGGAACTGGAGCACCGTGTGCTCCGGCAGCTCCGGGTCGGCGGCCGGCCGACCGGCCCGGACCCGCTCCAGCTCGCCGAGCAACGCGGCGACGGTGCGCTCGTGGGTGGCGAGCAGCCGCTGCGCGACCTGCCGGGCCTCCGTCAGCTCCTCGCGGTGAAGGCCGGCGGCGGACCGGAGCTCGTCGGCGGTGCCGCGCAGCGCGGTCAGCTCGGCCCGCACGGTGGTGAGGTCGCCCTGCACGGAGAGCAGGTCGAAGCCCCGCAGGCGCTGCGCGTCTTCGCTGATCTCCAGGCGCCGGGCGGTGTCGGTGAGGGCGGTCTCGGCCTGGTCGGCGCGGTGACGCAGCGCCTCGATCCGGCGGGTGGTGGTGATGGTCAGCACGGGCTTCTCCTTGTCCAGGCGGTGGTCGTGGCGGAGGTGGGTCGGGGTCGGTCAGGCGCGGGTGGAGGTGGTCTGGATGACGGCCAGCGCGAATTCGACCTGCCCGGCCCAGCGGCGCAGTTGGTCGGGCTGGCCGGTGGCCTCCACGGACAGGTGGCGGTTGAGCAGGTCGCCGAGGGCGGCCTCGGCTCTGCGGTGCACCTCGTCGGGGTGGACGAAGTCGGCCTCCAGGGCGTCGAGCAGCTCGTCGACGCCGGTGCTGACCCGTGCGGCCAGCAGCCGCCACGACTGCGGGTCGTGCCCGGTCTCGCCGGGCCGCAGCACCGTGGCGGTGACCCGCAGCCGGGTCCGCTCGGCGAGCTCCTCGACCAGGGCGAGCACGCCGGCGCGGCCCTTCGCCAGCTCCAGCTGCTCGTGCAGGTCGGCGATCTGCGCGGCCGGGACCTTCCGGCTGGGCCGCAGGGCCGCCTCGTTGTACGCGCGGTTGGCGTCGGTGACGGCCGCGTCCAGCTCCTTGCGGGTGCTGCGCCAGGCGAGGCGCCGGGCCGGGTCGTCCAGCCGCTGGCCGAGCTCGGACAGCTGGGCCAGCGGGTCGACGACGCGCTCCACGCTGTCCATCCAGGCGGGCTTACTCACGGTGTCCTCCTATATAGGGGAGAAGGTGCACCCCGGCCTGGTCGGCTGGGGTGCTTCGGGCGGTGCGTCGGGCACCTTCGAACACCGCCACGCCCAGGCCCCGGTGGTGCTGGGGCGGGGCGCGGTGGCGAACGACAGCAACCGAGGCGAGCAGCTGGTCGGCGTCGGTGCGAGCCTGGTCGAGCAGCGCGGCGACCACGGCCGGGTCGACGGCGGCGGGTGCCGGGTCGGCCGGGGTGGTGTCGGGCTGCTCGACCGGGGCCAGCGCCGGGATGGTCTTGGTCGGGGTCTTCGCCGCAGCGCGGCGGGCCGGGGTGCAGGTGCGGGTGGCGGCCACGGGGCCTCCTTCCTTGAAACGGCGGTCGGTGTTCAGCCGGACTTGCGGCGGTGCTGGGAGTGGTCGGCGGCGAGCTCCTGGTACCGGCGGGCCTCGCCCGGCTCCAGCCCGCGCACCCGGACCCGGACGTCGCAGGTGATCTCGGGGCAGCAGTAGGTGGTGTAGCCGCCGATGGCGTCGGCGATCCGGCGCAGCAGGCCCGGGCGGCGGGGCGGCGGGGTCGGGGGGAGGTGTCCGGCCATCCAGGCGGGGTGGTTGCTCATCGAGCTGTCCTCTCTTCTATAGGCGGTGCGTCGGGCACCGTCGAACACCGCCGCCCCACTCTCCGTGGTACAGAAGCGGGGCGGCGACGAACCACAGCAACCGACGGGCGTCAGAGCTGCTTGGGCTGAATGTCGAAGAAGAGGGTCGAGGCGCGGTCCAGCTCGGGCATCTGCCGGACCACCTCGGCGACCAGGCGCTCGTAGACGTCGTGGCGGGTCATTCCGACCGGCGAGCAGGTGCCTTTGCAGGTGTTGACCATGAACCCGCCGCCGTGCGGCAGGGGCTTCTGGAGCGTCAGGACGTAGTGGTGGGTGCCCTGCGGCTTGATCACGGTCGGCTGCGCGGGGGCGATGGTGGTCTGGGACATCGGGCTGCTCCTCGTGATCGGTGGCGGTGCTGTCGGGCACCGTCGAACGCCCCCGCGCCAGCGGCCCGGGGGCGAACGACGACAACCGGCAGAGCTGGGTTCAGGCGGTGCGGGCGCGGTTGCGGGCGGCGCGGCGCTTCATCGCTCGACGCTCGCCCTCGCTCATCCCGCCCCACACACCGGCGTCCTGACCGGTCTCCAGCGCCCAGGTCAGGCACTGCTCCATAACCGGGCAGCGCCGGCACACGCCCTTGGCCTCCTTGATCTGCAACAGGGCCGGGCCGGTTTCGCCGACCGGGAAGAACAGCTCGGGGTCCTCTTCGCGGCACACCGCGCGATGGCGCCAGTCCATGTCTGTGTCTCCTTCTGCGTCGTGGTGCGGGTCAGGCGATCTGGGCGGTGCGGGCGAGCTGGTGGAACGCGGCGACGGTCGCCGGGTGGGCAGCCTCGTCCAGGGCGTGGCGCTGCTCCAGGAGCGCGCCCGTGCTGGCCAGCCGGGTAAGGGCGTTGTCGGCCCAGACGGTCAGGGCGGCGTCGCCGGGCTCGGCGACAACCTCGTCGCGGCGCTCGTCCCAGCCGGTGCAGTGCGTGCGGATCCGGGTCTCGCCGAGGGCACGCACGGTGATCTGCCAGGGCGACCCGGTCCGGATCGCGAGGACCTCGTACACGTCGTCCCAGTAGCCGCTCCGGTAGATGCCGCCGACCTGCTGCGGGCCGAGCTGGCGGGCAACGTAGCGCTGGTAGGCGGCCTGCTCGCGCCGGGCCTTGGCAGTCGATCCGGTGGTGGTGGTGTTCTGCTTCATGACGGCCTCCGAGCTGGTGAAGTGCGCGGACGCCGCTGCGCCCCGGACCGTTTCGGGTCTGGGGCGCAGCGGCGCGGGATGCGGTTGCGGCCGGTCAGCGGACCGCGATGCGGCAGCGGATGCGCTTGCCGATCGCGGACTGCTCGACGGTCCAGCCGGGGGCGAGGACGTCCAGGAGGACCAGGCCGCGGCCGGACTCCGCCTCGTCGCTGTCCGGCGCGGTACCGCAGCGGCGCGGGCCGGTGCCAGCCAGCGGGTCGTGGACGGCGACGACAGCGTCGTGCCCGGCGCGGTAGACCTCCACGACCAGCGGGACGTGCGGACCGCAGGCCCGAACCGCGTTGCCGATCAACTCGGACAGGACCAGCTGCGCCGACTCGGCGTTCCCCAGGTAGACGCCGTGCGCGACCAGGACGGTGAGGGCCAGGGCGCGCACGGTCTGCACGGTGTCGCGGTCGGCCGTCAGGTGGGCGGTGATCCCGCCCAGACGATGCACCAGGTACAGGCCCGGACGCGGCTCGGGGAGAATCGGCTCCTGCGCGGTCAGACCAGGAGCGGTGCCGGTACCGAAGGTGGTGGCGGTCATCGCGTGCCGCCCTTCGGCTTGGTGGGCGGCAGCGGGACAGGCGTTCCCCCGCCGATGTAGCTGCGGCAGACCGCGAGGTCGGGAGCGTTCACCGCTTGCCTCCACCCTGGCGGGCCCGGCGCAGCGCCTCGTCCATGTTCGGGTCGCTGTCGCCGTCGGCGCGGGTGGGTCGTGCAATGATGTTGTTCAGCAAGGTCGTTGCCTCCAACTAGGCGACGGACTCGAAGGCTCCGGGAGGGCAATCCCGGAGCCTTCGGCATTTCAAGGGCGGCTCCTGCCGTCCCCCCGCCGTCTCCGCACCAGCTCGGGGCGGAGGCGACGGGCAAGCTCGCAGAAGCGGTGCGGGTCAGGCAGCGGCGAGGACGGCGGCCGGGGCGCCGGTGGCGTAGAACATCGGCCGGCGGAAGCGGTGGCGCGGCCCGCCTCGCAGCGGGCTCGCGGCAGCGACCAACCTGTCCTCGGTCGGGGTCCGCGGCCGGTCGACGGCAGCGGCGCCAGCCGGGCGGGGCTCCGGCGCGGTGAGCGCCCGGATGAGCAGCGGAAGCAGTTCGCGGGAGATGGTGGCGTAGCGCACGGGAAACCTCCGGAGATGCGAAGCGGCGACCCGGAGAGATCCGGGCCGCCGCGGGCTGGTGGATGCTGATTCGGTTCTGGAACCGGGCCGGACCCGGGTGGTTGTGCTGATCAGGCCGCCCGGCTCTTGCGCACCGGGTTGTCCGCCATCAGGACCTTCAAGCTGCGCGCCTTCGCGCGGGCCCGGGACTCCTCCCGGGTGTTGCGCTCCTTGGTAGGGACAGCAGCGCCGAGGATCGGCGACCGGGCACCGACCAGCGAGTCCCGGCGGGCCCTGTTGGCCTCGGTGACCGCCTGCTCGGTGTCCGCCCACCCCTTCTTGCGGCGCTGCAGCTGCTGCTCGGCCTGGTCGCGCTCGGCGATCCGCTGCTCCTTCTCGGCCCGGGCCTGAGCCGCGCGGCGCTCCGGCTCCTGGCGCAGGAGCCGGCGGTAGGTAACGGCCAGGAGCTTGCCGTCGGTGCAGTACTTCTTGTCGGTGCAGCCCGCGCAGCGGTCGCGGTGCGTCTCGTACGTCGCCTGGGCCGACTCAGCGGTGGGTGCGGCCGGGCGGAGCTGGTGGAGCGCCGGGGGCAGCGGAGCCTTGACCTTCTTCAACACCGTGGTCGGCCGGCGGGCAGCGACGTCGGCGACAGCCTCGACGCGCTGCTCCTGCCACACCGCGAGCGGCATGTCGATGACGAACAGTCGGTTGCTGTTGCCGCAGCGGCGGGCACCGGGGGTGCCGACCGCTGCGGTGTGGTGCGGCACGAGCTTCCAGTCCTGACTGCCCTTGTGCAGGGTCAGCGGGCACCAGGTCTGGCAGTCGGGGCAGGCCAGGTGCTCGGCGCGGGGCGTGAGCTCGACTGAGTTGAGCGGCAGCTTCGACAGCAGGAGGGCCGGCCGGGTGGAGACGTTGGTGGTACGGGTCTGGGCCTTGCGCTGCCGGGCCGTGGGGATCGCGGTCGAGGTGGTCATCAGGTGCTCCTCGTGTGTACGGAGGGGTTGAGGGCCGCGTCGCGGTGCTCTCTCCGCCCTCCAGGCCGGCCGGAGGATCCGGCGCCCTGACAAGCGGACAGCACATCGGCGCTGCGTGGCAGTCGCGGGGGTTTGGTGGAGCTACCCAGCGCCCACTCGGGCGGCGACTACCTGCGGCTTCGTGCCACGTGCGCCACTGCCGAAGCGGGAGCAACTGCTGGTGGCACGGCGCGGCGAACTTCACCGACTTCACTGGTGAAGTTCGTCACGGAATGAAGGTACGCAGCGACCCTCAGTCGAGTCAAGGACTTCACTGGTGAAGTTCGGAGATTTTCACCAGTGATGATTAGCCCTGCTCACTGGTGAAGTGCCAAAAGTGGGCTAACCTAGCGCCATGACGACACCGCCCGACCCGCGCCCGGCATCCCAACGGATCGCCGATGACCTGCGGGCTGCCATCAACGCAGGCGACATCGCCCCTGGGGAGAAGCTGCCGACAACCAAGCAGCTCGTCGCTCGCTACGGCGTCACGGCGGAGACGGTGCGTCAGGCGGTCCTGCGCCTGAAGTCCGCTGGAGTCGTCACGAGCCGTCAAGGTGGAGGCGTGTATGCGCGCCAACAGCTCCCTCTGAAGCGCCTTGGCATCCAGCGCTACGACAAGGCCAAGTGGCGCGACCTCGGCGAAGTCGCGTTCATCGCCGACCGGGTTGCTAGTGGCCGCGAGTACAGCCGGAACGATCAGACACAGGTCATTTCCCGCCTCGCGGCATCCCGCGCCGTGGCGGCGGGGCTCGGCATCCCCGAGGGTAACGAGGTCGTCAGTCGGGCCCGTCTGGTCAAGGAAGCGGGAGTGCCCACACACACGCTGACCAGCTACTACAAGGTGCAGCACGTCGAGGGCACCCGCTTGGAAGACCCCACTCCGGGGCCGGCGGGTAAAGGCGGCGGATTCGGGGTCTTCCTCGAACTCGGCCTGGAGCCGCACCAGATGACCGAGGAACTCTACGCACGGATGCCGACGCCAGCTGAATCTGCTGAGCTTGAGCTGCCCGCAGGGGAACCTGTCATGGTGCTCCACCGAACGACCTATACCGCGGATGGCACTGTGATCGAGTACGCGGTCGGCGTGCATTCGGCCAGTCGCTTTTCGTGGGAGTACAACTTCCTCATCCCAGACTCTGCAGCAGGAGACTCTCGTGCCCAGTGAAGGCCGTCCGCTCGCCATCGACACGGCTCACATCGCAGCACCTGCCGATGTGCCGCCAGCTGCGCTCATCTCGATGGTTCACCGTCGAGACATCCACCTCGCGCGGGCGGTTGGCCATCGTCAGGACCTTGGTCCCGTGACTTCGGGTGACCCTCTCGCGGCTCTGGCGCTTGGGGTTGCTCTCACCCGCGTGATCCTGCTGGAACAGCGCCTGCTTGTCCAAGCAGCTGTCGAGCAGGGCAGCTCTTGGGACGAGATCGCCGCCGCTTTGGACGAGCCGGTGGCCGAGGTCCAGAGCGCGTTCAGCGGTTCGGCAAAGAGGCAGAGCAAGTGATGAGGGGCCCGCATCCGGAGATCTCAGGGGATGCCTGGGCTGATGCGCAGTTGCTGTGGGACTACCACCAGCTTCACCACAAGATCCAATCGTGTTCGGTGATTATCGGCCTAGGAAGTCATGATCTTGGTGTGGCCACTCAGGCCGCCCAGCTCTACCTCGAGGGGTGGGCGCCGCTCATTGTGTTCAGCGGAGCCAACAGCCCCACCACCATGGAGCGATTCCCTCGCGGAGAAGCAGTCCACTACAGGGAGCACGCTGTATCGCTTGGCGTTCCCGACTCCGCGATCCTCCTGGAGACGCACGCGACCAACACCGCCGAGAACTTTGAGTTTTCGCGTGGAGTTCTGCAAGCCGCCAGCGTGCCAATCATCTCCGTGCTGCTCGTCTCGAAGCCGTACGAACAGCGCCGGAGTCTCGCCACGGTGATGAAGATTTGGCCCGAGGTCGACGTGGTGTGTGCCTCAGAGCGACCCAGCCTGGCCGAGTACATCGACAGCATCGGAAGCGCGAAGAGAGTCGTGGACATGCTGGTGGGGACGCTCCAGCGCTTGATCGAGTACCCCAAGAAAGGGTTCATCGTCGACCAGGAGATCCCTGCTGAAGCGATCGCTGCCTACGAGAGGCTGCGAGATAGCGGGTTCGACAGCAGGGTGATTCGCCCCGCGAAGCCTGGGCGGTGAAGCTTCGATGGCCTCGGGAGCCCAGGTGAATCTGACTCTGTTGAGCCGTCAGGCTCCTGGCACTCACGCTCTCGTGAAGGCCCGCTCATGAGCCGCCCGGCCAAATTGTCAGGCCATCAGAGCTCCGCCTTGTCAGATCGACACGGTGAGCATGCCGCTACGTCCCGCGTTGTCCACAGGGGTACGCTTACCGACCGAGTGATCAAAAAGCTGTGCCGCCCGAGCCTTGGACAAGCTCGGACGGCATCTAAGTGGATCGGCGCCCCTGGCCGGGGGCCCGTCCCGGTCGAACACACAGGAGGTGTCGACGTGTTGCAGGGTACCCGTACCCGCATCTCTACATACACGCGGCACCCCGCCGTGGACGCGGCCGATTGGATCGGACCGCTCCGGCGGGGTGCCGTCGACGTGTCTGGACACACCTCTCCCCCGAAGGGGGTTGGTGTGGTGACTTAGACCAACTTGGGGGCGCCGGCCTTTGGCGAGGCCAGCAACCCCTAGCCGCTTCTGGTGGGTGCTACCACCGGCCTGCGGTCTTACGAGTCCGCTCGACCTGGCAGTCGAGCGATGGCCCGGAACGGGCTCCGGTTTGGCGACCGGGGCCCGCGAAGGGCGGTAGTGCGGTTCTCCACGAACCAGGCCCCCGAGGGGGCCAGTCGCCGACCCGTTTGAGCGGGGCGGCTACAGCCCGACCCGCAACCGCGGGCCGGTCCATTTGCCTTTGCAGCAGCTAACTAGAAAGGCTCTGCCCATTTTGCAGCAGCTCACGGCCCCTTTCCAGTCTCGTGGTGTCCCCGTCGTCGGCGGTGGTGTCCCCGGTTTGAGCTCGCACGACGGGGGTGGGGAGGGGGGAGAGATCTCCTCCCCCGCTCCTGCCTTGGGTTCTGTTGGCAGACCGGTTGACGGACCGGTTGACGGAAACGCAGTGCACTCTGAGCTGAGTGTGTCGCACATCACACGTTCGGGTGATGGTGTCGGTGTCACACGGGAGGGCCCCGCCCCCCTCGATCCGGTCGCTCCGGTCGCTCCGGTCGTTCCCGGCCAGCGCCAGGAGCCCGCTGGCGCTACCGGTACGGTTCCGGCTCAGGCCGGTACCCCTCAGGAACGCTCATCGGCCGGCCGTGAGCGGCAGGCGGTGTTGGCGCCGTTGGCGTTGACCGCGGTGATGCGTTCGCGGCTGCGGGGCGCGGTGCGGGCGCTGCTGGCGGAGCCTGGTCTGGCCGGGGCATCGGATGCGGTGCGGCTGGCCGCGGTGGTGCTGATGTCGCGTACGCCGGATGAGACCGGTGTGGTGGTGATCCGTAAGCCGGAGCTGGGCCGGTGGCTGGGGCTGTCCGCAGACCGGATGAAGGCCGTGGTGCGTCAGGTGCGTGCCAGCGGTTGCGCCTCGATGGAGACCTTCAAGGGCGACCACAACGACGACCAGGCGCTGAAATGCCGGATGAGCGCGCTGTGGGCGGCCCGGGGGCAGTCGGGGCATCCGCTGAACCTGACGAAGAAGGAGTTCGCAGTGCTGCACGGCCTGGTGGAGGCGCTGTTCGCGCCGGGCTGGGCGCACCGGGACGGCACGGTGACCGAGGCCGGTCCGCTGGCTGGCCGGACTGGTCGTGGGGCGGCGACGGACCGGTTGGCGGCGCTGCTGCTGGTGCTGGAGGCCAACGACAAGGGCCAGGTGCGGCTGTGCGGCGGTGTAGTGGACACCAAGGCCGGGCGGCCGGCCGTGACGCTGGCGCGGATGCTGGGCTGCGCCCCGGCCGGGGCTGCACCGGTGCTGGCCCGGCTGGCGGAGGCCGGGCTGGTGGAGCGTCCGCGGCGTGGTGTCGGCGGACTGCTATCCCGGTCGCGGCTGGTGCTGCCCGCGGTGGCGGCCGCGCACCGGGCCGGGCTGGTGAAGCCAGCGGAGTCGGCCGGCTCTGTGTGCCGGGAGGTCGCCCAGGGCACCGCTGCGGGTTTCGCCAGCGACCTGGACGCTGCGACCCCCCCGGTTGAGGCTTCTGTGAATGCTGAGACTTCGCAGGTCAGCGGGGTTGAGGAGGCGGCTGGGGCCCAGATTTCAGACCTGGACGTATCGACCCCCCTTCACGCCTCTCACTCTCCAGTGGCTGATGTAGTGGGTGAACTGACTGTGGATGGTGGCTTTTCCGGCGAAGCCGCCGTCGTGGTTAAGCACCGTCGGCCGGAGCGCGCGGGCGTGCGCGAGGAGCACACGGGCACCGCCGTGGGCGACACGGTCGATGGCCAGACGGCCGTTCACCAGGGCGAGGGTGGCCCGCTGCGCGGGGACAAGCCCAACCCCAGCTCCATCGACCACCACGACCAGGAGCAGCCGGAATTGTCCGGACGGGGCCTTCCCCGACGGGTGGTTCCCCAGCTGCCGCAGGACCTCGCCCCGGTGCTGGCCTCGCTGGAGTGCCTGTGGCAGCGCCTGGACCGGGCCTGGGCGCGGCGCCGGATCACGGCCGCCGTACGGGCCGAGTTGGACCGCATCGGCGCCTGGACCGGCAACGAAAGCGCCGGTGCCGCGCTAGCCGACCGGCTCAGGTTCCGGCTGCGTGAGCAGGGCGGCAGCGCGCTGGTCACCGACCCGGTCGGCTGGCTGATCGCCAAGGGCCTGCCGCAGCGCCGTGAGTGCGCCCACCTGGCCTGCGACGACGGGATGCGCCTGGACACCGGCACCAACTGCACGGCGTGCGAGCTGCGCCTCACCGACCGCCGCTCGACCCGCCGGGCCCTGGTCCACGAGGCGGTCTCCGTGCTGCCGGACAGCGCCACCGCCGAACAGCGCCGTACGGCGGTCGACGAGCGGCTGCACCGGCATGCGATGCTGCGCGCCGAGCAGCAGGTGGCGGACCGTCAGCGGGCTGAGCAGCGGCGCGGCGAGGCCGAGGCCCGCCGGGCGGTCCGTAAGGCGCAGGTTGCGGCCGCAGAGGCCGCCCTGCAGGCGCTGGCGTGCGAGGACTGCGGCGCCGAGCGGGCCGCCGGCTTGTGCGCCTCGTGCTGGAGCGTGCGGGCGACCCGGTCAGCGATCCGCGAGTGCGTGGCCCTGGTGCTCGCCGGATCCGCCGACCTCACCGATCGGGAGGACGTCAACGCCCTTGTCACCCAAACCCGGGGCAAGCTGCGCGCCGAGATGCTCCGGAGCCGGCCCATCGGCGCCGACCTGGCCAGCATCCGCGCGTCCGACCTGCTCACCGTCCAGAACGCCGCCGCCGAGTACCGGGCCAGCGCCCTCGTGCTGCTGACCCGCTCCCCGCAGGCCGACGCCGAGGCCGAGATGGCCCACGCCGCCGCGATGCGCCGCGCCCACCGCCACCCCACCCACGCCTCGGCCGTGGCCGCAGCCGACCGTGCCGCCGAGCAAGCCCGCACCAACACGGCCCGCCACCTGCTCGTGCGCCGCCTCGAAGCGGTCCAGGCTCTGCGCCAGCGTGCCGAGCAGATTCGTACCGTCACCGGTGCGGTCCGCGAGGCGGTGAACGCCTGATGGACCAGCCCAGCAACAGCGGCGGCGGCATCGACTTGGCCAGGACCATACTGCGGGCCGCCCGCAAGGCCGCGGCCGCCCGCGGCAACGCCCCCGCCAAGCGGACCGCCCCCGCCATCCCTCGAACTGGCCATCGCGGCCGCGACGCCCGTGAGCCGGCCCCGATCGCGGACGTCTTCACCGCCCTGGTCGCCGCTCACGGTTGGACGCTGGGCACCGCCGGCGGAGGCCTGCGCGACCAATGGCCCGCCATCGTCGGCGCCGACGCCGCTGCTCACTGGCACCTCGCCGGGTACGACCCGACCACCCGCCGCCTACGCGTGGTCGCCGACTCACCCGCCTGGGCCGCCCAGCTCCGCCTCCACCGCCACCACATCCTCACCGGCCTCGAGCAGCTGCGCCCCGGCACTGTCCGGGCCATCGACGTCCGTGTCGGCCCCACCCCAGTGGTGCAGCACGACCAGGACCTCGACGAGCGGCCCGCCCGCCGCGACACCGGATCGGCTGCGCAGCCGGGCCAGCCCCCGCTCGCCGACCACTACGCCTACCAGGACCTGCGCCGCCGGATGCGCGAGGACGCCGCCGCCCGCCAGGCCGCGCTCGACGAGGCCGCCACTGAGCGGGAGGCGATCTTGCGCCAGCACTACAACCGGCTGCGCGAGCCCGAGGACGCCCAGCAGCCCGCGGCTGAGGAACGGCCGAACAGGCAGCGGGTGAAGACCGGCGGTTTTGCCATCAGCGTCACGCTCGGCGCGGGAGACTGCCGTGCGGAGGGGCCGGGGACGAGGAGGGGCGTGTGACTGCGGCCGTCGTGATGCAGGACGAGTTCGCATGGTGGCCAGCCCTAGTCGGTGAGACCATTGCGGCCCGAGTCAAGGCCTGCCGCCTCGAGGACGGCATTCTTCTCCTGCAGTGCGCCAACGATCTCTGGCGGACCCAGTTGCGCCTCATCACCCCGGCCTTGCTGAAGCGGATCGCAGCCGCCGACGGCACCCCCGAGGTCAGGCAGATCCGCTTGGCGCTGGACGCCCGGTGGGTCCTGGTCACCGGCACGCCCACCCTCTTTGGCCGCGAGTTGGTCGAGCAAGCACTTCTGGAGGCATGGCACGACGCCACCCAGGACGACGGACGACGGATCGAGGTCGTGACCACCGGCCAAGACGGTCCCGAGACCTGGGCAACGCAATGGGCGGAGAACAACGGCATCTATGCCACCCAGCGCACGGTCGCGTGGGCCTTCTGCTCGCACGACTGCCCCACCGAAACCGGCCATCGGCGGGTCCGCCAACGAGACTGGATCGAGTACTGCCCGGACGCAGCCCGCCGCCGCGACGCCCGCCTGGCGGCAGACCGGCCGGACCTGGCCCTCGCCTTCTACCCGGACGACTGGAACCCCTACACCACGCAACTGGCACTGGACGTCCGGCAGGCCGGCACCCCAACCCGCTGGTTCGATCCCGCCGCGCCCCACACCGACGATGTCGCCCTGGAGCGCGGCATTCGCAGCTCTCGGAGATACCGCAGCCGACCCGGTGCGAAACAACCAGCGGCTGAAGGCCAAGAATGCCTAGGCGAGGGATGTCCCGCCTGCACCCGGGGCCGCGAAGGGCTCGACCGGTTCTTCGACGATGTCGACGAGCGCTACCGTCGGTACGGGCAACCGGAGCTCTATCCCTTTGCTGCCGGAAGGCACACGCTCCACCGCACGCCTTGTTCCGGCGCTGCCCACGCGATGCGTGGTGCAGGGACCGGCTCGGCGCACGACCGGCCGATGGGAAGTCGCTACGAGTTCTGCCTGCAGACCTACAGTCACTTGCCCGAGCAGAACCGGGACGACAACTTCGCAACCCGCTACCCCTACCCGGCCCTTCTCGCGACCACCAGGGAGGAGGCGCTGTCCTGGGTGAAGGAACGAACCAGCCCGAAGGGCAGGAAGAACTACAAGTTCTGCCGGGTCTGCGTCCCGGAACTCTGATCCTGCCGCCCGCTCCAGTACCCGCCCGCCGCCGTGAGCGCGAACTTGCCGGGAGCAGCCGATGACCACGACCACAGGGGCCGACCTGGACCGCACCGCCCTGCGTCGTGTCTACCCGGTGGCTCTCACCAGCGAAAACGCCCCGAGCCGACGCATCCGCACTCCCTGGCCGCTACGGGATCTTCGGGCCGCACACCTTGCACAGCCGGTACTGGGCTCCGCCCTTTGGGCCGGTGTGCTCCCGGATCCACGCGGAGGCCTGCGCGACCACTGGCCCGCCATTGTCGGACCCGACGCCGCCGCCCATTGGCACCTCGCCGGCTACAACCCCACCACCCGCCGCCGGCGCGTGCTCGCCGACTCCCCGACCTGGGCCGCCCAACTCCGCCTCCACCAGCGCCGCATCCTCACCGACCTCGACCAGCTGCGCCCTGGCACCGTCCGGGCCATCGACGTCCGTGTCGGGCCCGCCCCCGTCGTGCAGCACAATCAGGACCTCGGCGACCGGCCGACCACACAGCCGGTCCAGCCCCGCTCGCCAGGCCGCGTTCGACGAGGCCGCCGCCGAAGGGGAGGCCGTCCCACGTCGGAGGCTCAGCCTCACGTCACAGGGAGCGATCCCCGCGAGCGCGGGGCAGAGCAGGCCCTCCCGTGGCCGTGGCTGGTCCAGGAGGAGCGATCCCCGCGAGCGCGGGGCAGACTGCCGACCGCCGTGGGCACGGTCAGCACCTCAGGAGCAATCCCCGCGAGCGCGGGGCAGACTCAGAACGGCCAGACCCTTAAGGGCCAAATCGGGATCAATCCCCGCGAGCGCGGGGCAGACGTGGTGGTGCGCGGAGCGGTGACGGTCCGGCCGGAGCAATCCCCGCGAGCGCGGGGCTGACGCATGATCTACCCAGTACGCAGGCTGGTGCGGGGAGCAATCCCCGCGAGCGCGGGGCTGACGCTTCGTGACCTGCAACGCTACCGCCACCCATCCCCGCACAGCATCAGTTCGAGCAAGCTGACGTACACACAGGGCCGGCCGCAACCCCGCGAGCGCGAGGCGGACGCGAGTCCGGAGGGGTCGAAGCGCCAGACCGTAGAGCAAGCCCCGGGAGCACGGGGCCGACCGGACCGGCCCGATTTCAGCCGCTGCCGACACAACGAGGCGGGCATCGTGCTCGGGAGCGATCCCCGCGAGCGCGGGGCAGACACCGTGGCGGAGCAACTGGAGCTGGCCGTGGAGGAGCGATCCCCGCGACCGCGGGGCAGACGCCGGGCCGTTGCAGCCCATCGCGATGTAGGCGGAGCGATCCCCGCGAGCGCGGGGCAGACGTCTCGTACCCGGGGTCGATGAAGACGATCAGGGAGCGGTCCCCGCGAGCGCGGGGCAGACATCTGGTCGGCCAGGGCGTGGGCGTCCTGGGTGGGGCGATCCCCGCGAGCGCGGGGCGGACTGGCGCCACAGCAGCAGCGCCTCGTCCTGCTCGGAGCGATCCCCGCGAGCGCGGGGCGGACTGGCGCCACAGCAGCAGCGCCTCGTCCTGCTCGGAGCGATCCCCGCGAGCGCGGGGCGGACCGCGACGCGCTGCGGGACTTGTCGGAGGCGGGGGAGCAATCCCCGCGAGCGCGGGGCGGACATTCCGCGCGAGTTCGCAGAGAGCATCCCGGAGGAGCAATCCCCGCGAGCGCGGGGCAGACTTCCGGGCGGCTCACACCCCGCTGACCTGCGTGGAGCAATCCCCGCGAACGCGGGGCAGACGACGCGTTGCCCGGGTCGAACGCCCCGTCCGTGGAGCAATCCCCGCGAGCGCGGGGCAGACTCGTGCTGCCGCAGGACGGCCCGGCACGACGGGGAGCGATCCCCGCGAGCGCGGGGCAGGCACTCTCGCGTGCGCGCACGCGCGCCCCTACGCGGAGCGATCCCCGCGAGCGCGGGGCGGACCTTGTTCATGGCCAGCCTCCGTGCTTGGTGAAGGAGCAATCCCCGCGAGCGCGGGGCGGACATCATCTGGAGTCCCGCCCACCTCACGAACATGGAGCAATCCCCGCGAGCGCGGGGCGGACGCCCGATGGGCAGGTAGCGGGCCTTGATGATGGGAGCAATCCCCGCGACCGCAGGGCCGGACGAGGCTGACGTTCTGCCACGTCTCGACGATGGAACAATCCCCGCGACTGCGGGGCGGACGGCATGAGGTCGCCGTTGCCGACGGGGTCGATGGAGCGATCCCCGCGAGCGCGGGGCGGACCGGGCGTTGCACGCACGGCACAGCACGGCACAGCACGGCGCCGGAGCGATCCCCGCGAGCGCGGGGCTAACCCCATGGCGACCAGCACGTAGGCATCGGCCTGGGAGCGATCCCCGCGAGCGGGGCAGATTCGGTGAGAGTCCCGGTGACGACCTGGTGGAAGGAGCGATCCCCGCGAGCGCGGGGCAGAGATCTCGCTACATGTATCCCCAGGTCACTCGCGGGAGCGATCCCCGCGAGCGCGGGGCAGAGCACGGGGACACCCTGTCGGCCGAGTGGGGATGGGAGCGATCCCCGCGAGCGCGGGGCAGAGACGATGAGCTTGGCGACAGCCCGGCCGCGGATGGAGCGATCCCCGCGAGCGCGGGGCAGAGACTTCGTGACCTGCAACGCTACCGCCACCCACTACCGCACAGCATCAGTTCGAGCAAGCCGACGCGTCCTCAGGCCCAGCAGCAACCCGCGGCGAGCTGGGGGCACCTCTGGGGCACGGGGCTGCCCCAGGCACCGGCCGACTCGGGACGATCCCCGCGAGCGCGGGGCGGCTCGACATCGCGCCCCGCTGTATGCCCCGACCTGGACGAGTTCGACACTGCCCTGACCCCCCCAGTAGCAACCGCACGAGAGCGAGCCCCGCCCAGTGCAAGTGGGCGGGGCTCGTCTGCATTCTCGCTCACGTGGTGGTCTCAGCCGGCGGCCGGCTGGACCAGGTTGCCGG
>NZ_BAAANT010000042.1:0-56482 GCF_039529945.1 Kitasatospora kazusensis
TCCGATCCGACAACCGCTCACCCGCAGGTGCCTTGACCTGCCCCACCCTCGCCACACCACTACCAACGAGACAGACAGGACAAAGTCACCAGCATTGCGGCTAGCCCCGCGTCGCCGCGTCGAAGTCGCGCAGGGCCCGTGCCACCCGGACGGACTGCATCCCCGCCGCCAGCAGTCGCGCCTCCTCGGCGACCCTCGCGGCTTCCACGTGCTCCCCGGTGCGCTGGTAGGAGTCGGCGAGCCGGACCATCAGCAGGGCCTTGGCCCGGGCCCGCTCGGGCGAGAGCGCGGCGACGGCGCCGACGAGCAGCTGCTGCGCCCGCTCGTGGTCGCCGAGGAAGAGGTGGGCCTCCCCCACCATGCCCTCCAGGTCGGCCCGCTCCTGGGTGTGGCCCTCCTCGCCCTCCAGGGCCAGGAACGCCCGGTCGGCGACCGCCTCGGCGCTGATCTGCTCGCCCTTCTTGCCGTGTGCCCGGGCTATCCGGCCCAGCTGGAGCGCCCGCTCGCGCGGGGTCAGCACCTCGTCGGCGGCCCGCAGCGCGGTGGAGAGCATCGCCACCGCGTCCAGCCCCCGCCCGCCCGAGTTGTGGGTGGCCTGTACCGCGAGGCAGCCGACCACGCTCACCCCGAGCCGGGGGTCGCCCGAGACGTGGGCCGCCCGCAGCGCCGCGACGAAGGCCCGCTGCGCCGCCGCGTCGTTGCCGAGGTCGTAGTTGGCCCAGCCGACCAGCCGGGCCAGCCGGCTCGCCGCGCCGTAGAGCTCCCGTCCCAGCTTCTCGTCGTACGCGCCGAGTTCCAGCAGCTTGGCGACCATCGCCAGCTCGGCCTTGGCGAGGTCGAGGATCAGGCCGCCGCCGTAGGTGCGCTCCAGCCGCTGCTTGCTGTCGTAGCTGAGCCGGAGGTCGTCCAGGTGCTCGGTGGCGATCCGCAGCGCGCCCTCGCCCCCGGTGACCTCCGGTGGCGGCGAGGCCCAGTGGCGGGCGGCCTGTTCGAGCTCGTCGCCCCGGAAGAGGTCGGTGAGCCGGACGGGTGCGGCGTCCGCGCCGGCCTCGCGGAGCGCGGTCTGCGCGGTGTCGGCCGTCCACGGGTCGGTGAGCAGCCGGGGGGAGAGCATCTTGGCGCCGCGGTTGCTGCCCATCTGGCCCCAGAGCTGCTCGTACGTCACGGCGATGCCCAGGGTGCGGCCGAGCACCTCGCAGACCGCCTGGTCGTGCGGAGCCCTCGGCACCATGCCCCGGTCGCGCCACTTGTAGGGGGCGGTGGAGCTGATCGCCAGGGCGGCGGGGAGCACCGCGTTCACCTCGCGGGCCAGCCGCTCGGGGCTCCACCCGAGTTGGTGCAGGATCCGGGCAAGCTCTTCGTTGCGCTTACGCGCCAGATCGGCCATGCCACGACGGTAGCTGCCCGCCGCCGCAGCCGGGTAGGGCGGCGGGCACTCGCGGGGAAAAGGAAAGGCCGCCTTCCGGATTCGGAAGGCGGCCTTTCGCAAGGGTGGAGCTACGGAGAATTGAACTCCGGACCTCTTGCATGCCATGCAAGCGCTCTACCAACTGAGCTACAGCCCCTTGACCTGCAGTGTCACCGGGCGTTTCCCCCGGCGACATCCATTACTTTACACGGTCACCGGCCCACTCCCCTAATCAGTTCGCGGCGCCCCTCCCACGCCCGGCCGACCGGGCGCGCAACTGCGGGAGGCAGGACGGGACACAGGTCGGGAGATAGCGCGGACGCAGGGCGGGCGGCACGCCGGGGAGACGGCCCGGGAGGGGGCACCGACGGCCCGGCGGTGGCCGGCCCGCCCTTCCCCGAGCCCCTGAGCCCCTGAGCCGGGCGGGTGGCGACCCCGGCCCGGCCGCCCCGGCCCGCTCGCGCTCGCGCTCGCGGTCGACCACGTGCACCGGGACGGAAGGGCACCGGAACAGCGCCGGAACAGCAGGAAGGCCGCCTCCCGATGAGGGAGACGGCCTTCCTGTCCGCTGTGGAGCTACGGAGAATTGAACTCCGGACCTCTTGCATGCCATGCAAGCGCTCTACCAACTGAGCTACAGCCCCGCGACACGCACGGAACCCTTGCGGGTACCGCTGGTGCGGAGTGGAGCTACGGGGAATTGAACCCCGGACCTCTTGCATGCCATGCAAGCGCTCTACCAACTGAGCTACAGCCCCGCACTTCGGAGGAATTCCCCGCCTCCCTCTCGGTCGGCGTTCTTTCCTGCGAACGAGGAAGACTCTAGCTGGTCAGGCCCGGAAGTGTGAAATCCCGCCCCCCTGCCGGGGTGCGCCCCCCGTCACTCAGGTGTCGTCGCCGATCACCGGCTGCGGCAGGGTACCCGCGTTGTGCTCCAGCAGACGCCAGCCGCGTGCGCCCAGGCCGAGTACCGACCAGCAGCAGTTGGACAGGCCGCCGAAGCGTTCCCAGTGCGCGGGTTCCAGGTCGAGCAGGCGGCCGAGCATGGTGCGGATGGTGCCGCCGTGGCTGACGACCACCAGCGTGCCGTCCTCCGGCAGCTTGTCGACGGCCGCCAGCACGAGCGGGACGGAACGGTCCGCCACCTCGGTGCTCAGCTCGCCGTCGCCGCCGCGCCGGACCGGCTCGCCCTGCGCCCACGCGTCGTACTGCTGCGGGAAGCGCTCCCGGATCTCGGCGTTGGTCAGGCCCTGCCACTCGCCCGCGTACGTCTCGCGCAGGCCCTCGTGGTGCTGCACGTCCAGACCTGTGATCTTGGCGAGCTCGGCGGCCGTACGGGTGGCGCGCTTGAGGTCGGAGGAGATCAGCAGGTCAGGACGGAGACCGGAGAGCAGCCGGGCGGACCGCTGGGCCTGGAAGACGCCCTGGTCGGTCAGCTCGATGTCGGTGCTGCCCTGGAACCTCGACTCCAGGTTCCAGGAGGTCTGGCCGTGCCGCCAGAAGACGATGCGCGGCCCCCGCGCGGCGCGGCTCAGCTCTCGTCCTCGGCGTAGGTGTCCACGTGGTGGCTGCCCTCGTCGTCGTGGTCGGCGACCTCGACGACGTTGCCGTCCGCGTCGGTCACGGCGTTCTCCGGGCGGTTGCGGGTGGCCAGCGCGTCAGCGGGGATCGGGAGCTCCGGGCAGTCCTTCCAGAGCCGGTCGAGGGAGTAGAAGGAGCGCTCCTCGGAGTGCTGGACATGCACCACGATGTCCAGGAAGTCGAGCAGGATCCAGCGGCCCTCGCGCTCGCCCTCGCGGCGCACCGGCTTGACGTCCAGCTTCACCCGCAGCTGCTCCTCGATCTCCTCGGCGATCGACTTCACCTGGCGGTCGTTGGCCGCCGAGGCGATGAGGAAGGCGTCGGTGATCGCCAGCACGTCGCTGACGTCGAAGGCGATGATGTCGTGGGCCAGCTTGTCGGCCGCCGCCTGGGCGGCGACGTTGATCAGTTCCTGGCTGTGGTCCGTGGCAGTCACAGTGTTCTTCCGGCTTGGTGACAGAGATTCGCCTTCCAGGATCTCACGAACGAGAGAAGGCCCCGGCCGAATTCGACCGGGGCCTGCTCACGGCGACCGCCGCTACTGGCCTGCGCTCGGGCTGAAGTCCTTGCCCAGCACGACCACCAGGTCCGCGTTCTGCGGGTCGGTGACCTTCTTCACTGCGCTGTCCGGCAGGCCCAGCGTGGTCGCCAGGGACTTGGCGGCGGCCTGCTTGGCGTCGTCGGTGTAGCGGACCTCGCTGTTCGCCTGGGTCGCGCCGGCGGCGGCGCCGCTCGGGACGACGCTCAGCCCGGCGTTGGACACCTGGATGCTCGCGGCGGTGGCGTTCTTGTCGTTGCCGGAGGCGTTCTGGATGCTCACCCTGGTCGTCTTCGAGGCGGAGTCGGCGCTGTGCACGGTGCCCCCGAGGACGTCCTTGACCTGCTGCCCGGCGACGGCCGCGTCCAGTGTCCCGTCCGGCTGCACCTTCAGGGTGCTGGTGCTGAAGTGCCCGTCCTTGGCCTGCTGGGCCAGCTGCGCGAGCACCCCGGACAGTGCCTGCTCCGGCAGCGAGGGGTCGAGAACGGCGTTCATCCGGTGCACGTCGTACTGGGCGTCGGCCAGCGTCGTCGGCATGGTGCGGACGATCGCGTCGAGCACCTGCCCGAACCGCGCCAGCTGGGCGTCCCGGCCCTCGCCCGGCGCCTGGTAGGTGGCGTACAGGACGGCGGCCTGACCACTGAGCGTGACGCTCTTGCCGACCGGGGCCAGCAGCTTGCCGTCCGGCTTCCCACCCTCGTGCACCTCGGCGTTGGTGTCCACCTTGATGCCGCCGAGCTGGGCGACCAGCAGTTTCAGGTAAGGGGTGTCGAGCCGCCAGGTGCCGGCCACGGTGGTGCCGAGCACGATGCCCAGGCCGTCCCGGGTGCTGGAGGTGCCGAGGGTGTCCATCGCCTGGCCGAGCGGGGTGGTCCCGGAGTCGGATCCCGGCAGCTTGAGGGTGTCCGGCAGCATCAGCGCCGAACCCTTGTGCCCCGGAGCGTCGTTGACCAGCAGCGCGGTGCTGACGTTGCCCTGCAGGTCGCGCAGGTGCACCACGTTCACCTGGCGCTTCCCGGCCGCCGCCGCCACCGTGGCGGCGCCGCCGAACTTCCCGCTCCACCAGAGGTAGCCGCCGCCACCGGCGGCCAGCAGCACGAGCACGAGCAGGCCGCCGATCGCCCGGCTGCGCAGCTTGCGGCGGCGCTCGTCCCGGCGCTCGCTGCGCGACTCGGCGAACTTGAGCCAGTCGATGACGTCTTCGCTCTCCTCCGCCTCCTCGTCGACGAAGGTGAACTCGCCCGTCCCGTAGTCCTCCGAGCCCTTCGGCGGCGCCTTCGGCCCGCGTCGGCCGCCGACCTGCTCGGAGGGCTCCGCCGCAGCCCGCACCGCGACCGGCTCGGCCGGGCGGGGGCGCGGCGGCACCGGCACCACCGGCGGAGCGGCCCGCTGGACGGGAGGCTCGACGACGGGCGGGGCGGCGGCCGGCGGGACGACGACGGACGGCACGGCGACCGGCGGGGCCGCGGGAGCCTGGTACGGGTCCTGGACGTACGCCTGCTGCCGGCCATAAGCGTCGTACGGCTGCTGCTGCGGCTGGTACGGATACTGCTGTTGCTGCCCCTGGTAGGGGTCCTGGACGTACGCCTGCGGCCGGCCGTAGGCGTCGTACGGCTGCTGCTCGTAGGGCTGCGACTGCGGCTGCGGCTGCGGCTGCGGCTCGTACGCCTGCTGCTCGTACCCGGGCTGCCGGTACGGGTCCTGGTGGTACGCGTCCTGCTGCTGGTACCCGCCCTGCTGCTGACCGTAGGGGTCGTACTGCTGCGCGTACTGCTGCTGCTCGTAGCCGGGCTGCGGCTGCGGCGGCTGCTGGTACGGGTGCTGCGGACGGTAGCTGTCACCGTCCGGTCCGCTGCGGTCTGCCGTTCCGGTCACGCCGTCCCTCCCGGGATCAGGGCTGGGCCGGCGCGTAGAGCGCCCGCTTGTGGATGTAACGGACCACGCCGTCCGGGACGAGATACCAGACGGGCTCGCCCTTGGCGACGCGCAGCCGGCAGTCCGTGGAGGAGATGGCCAGTGCCGGGACCTCTATCAGCGAGACACCGCCCGCCGGGAGGCCGGCGTCCGACAGGACGTGCCCGGGGCGGGTGCAGCCGATGAAGTGGGCGAGCGAGAAGAGCTCCTCGGAGTCGCGCCAGCTGAGGATCTGGGAGAGGGCGTCCGCGCCCGTGATGAAGAACAGGTCGGCGTCCGGGTGGAGGGCGTGCAGGTCGCGCAGCGTGTCCACGGTGTAGGTCTGGCCCTGCCGGTCGATGTCGATCCGGCTGACGGAGAACTGCGGGTTCTCGGCGGTGGCGATGACCGTCATCAGGTAGCGGTCCTCGGGCGGCGTGACCTCCCGATGGCTCTTCTGCCACGGCTGCCCGGTCGGCACGAAGATCACCTCGTCGAGGTGGAACGCGCTCGCCACCTCACTCGCGGCGACCAGGTGTCCGTGGTGGATCGGGTCGAAAGTGCCGCCCATCACGCCGAGGCGCTTCTTCACCGGTCCGCCGGGGGTCTCGGCCTGCTGTCCCATGCCGCCACACCTTACGCGACGTCCGTTACGGCAGGGAAAGGCAGGCCGGGGCCCCCGGTCCGGTCCGGCCGGCAGCCGCTCAGCGGTCGCGGTTGAACCGCGTGGTCACGTAGAGCAGCAGCAGGAGGATGAACAGGGCCGAGCCACCGGTCAGGTACGGGTTCAGGCTGTCGTGGTTGCCGCCCTCGGCGAGCGGGGTCAGGGCTGGCAGGGTGTGAATGCTCATGGTCGGCGGGACCTTCTCGGCTCGGTGAGGGACCAGGACGCGGGCCGCACGGCTCGCGCGCTCATCGTACGGGTGCGGCCCCGGCAACCGCGCGGCGGCCCACCGCGTCTGACCCCTCGTGGAGAACCCGCCGCAGCCGGCCGGCGCCGGCCGGTCGGCGCCGCCTCAGTTGTCGCGGCCGGCCCGGACCAGGATCCAGCCGAGCAGGCAGACGCCCACGATCGAGGCGACCACGACGATCCGCAGGAACAGGCCGGGGCCGTTCTCGCTGGAGATGGGCGCAGCCAGCTGGACAAGGGTGCTGGTGGACATCGGTGGGGCTCCTCGGTCTGGCGGTGTCGGCGCTCGGCACGGTCGGCCGTCCGGCGCCGTCGGTCCGGTGGAGCCAGCGTAGACCGGGGCGTACCGGACACCGGACAGCACCCCCGGGCGTACCGTGGGCGGCGGGGACGAGTGGACGCGGACAGTCGTTAGCAGCAGTGCAGCACCGGGGGCCGGCCTGAGCCGGAGCCGACGTCGAGCAGGAGGCACTCAGACCATGACCGACCCGAAAACCGAGAACATCCCGAGCCGTCGCCGCCAACGCTTCCCGGGGATCTCCACCCGCGCCTGGGAGCACCCCGCCGACCGCTCCGCCCTGGTCGCCCTGCGCAAGCTGTCGGGCTTCGACGAGATCCTCCGCAGGCTCGCCGGGCTGGTGTCGGAGCGCAGCGTGCGGCTGATGTTCCTGGCCACGGCGGTCCGGACCTCGGAACGGCAGTTCCCCGAACTCCACGCGATGGTCCGCGACGCGGCGTACGTACTCGACCTGGAGCGGGTCCCCGAGCTGTACGTGACGCAGGACCCGACCGTCAACGCGATGTGCATCGGCATGGACACCCCGGTCATCGTGGTGACCAGCGGCCTGGTCGAGCTGCTCGACGAGGAGGAGCTGCGGGCCACGATCGGCCACGAGGTCGGCCACGCGATGTCCGGCCACGCGGTCTACCGGACGATGCTGCTGATGCTCACCAACATCGCCGGCCGGATCGCCTGGATCCCGCTCGGGGGCCTCGCCGTCACCGGTGTGGTCACCGCGCTCAAGGAGTGGTTCCGCAAGGCCGAGCTCTCCAGCGACCGCGCCGGGCTGCTGGCCGGCCAGGATCTCCAGGCGTCGATGCGCGCCCTGATGAAGCTGGCGGGCGGCCACAACCTGGCCGAGATGAACGTGGACGCCTTCCTGGAGCAGGCCGAGGAGTACGAGCAGGCCGGTGACCTGCGCGACGGCGTGCTGAAGCTGCTCCAGGTGCTGCCGCAGACCCACCCCTTCGCGGTGGTCCGGGTGGCCAGGCTGAAGGAGTGGGCCGAGAGCGAGGGCTACCGATCGGTCCTGGCCGGCAGCTACCCGCTGCGCGCCGACGACCCGGACACCTCGGTCGGCGAGCAGTGGCGGGCGGCCGCCGACTCGTACGCGAAGTCGGTCAAGGAGAGCAGGGACCCGCTGATGGGCCTGCTCCGCGAGGTCGCGGGCGGTGTCGGCACCGTGGGCGGCAAGCTCCGGGACACCTTCACGGGCGGCGGCAACGGGAACGGCAACGGGACCAGCAACGACAGCCGGACCGGGCAAGGCACCGGCACCGGCTGACGGACGGCTGCTGCGGGGTGGTCACCCGGTGATCGGGGCGAGCACCCCGCAGAGCTGCCAGGCCGGGTGCGAGTGGTCACCCGGGTTGACGGCGGGCGGCGCCGGCGCGGCCGGCGGGCCGCCCAGCGCGGCGAGGGCCGGCTCCAGGTGGTCCGCCTGCCGGCTGCCGCAGGCCGTCGGCCCCGCCTGCTCGACCGAGTCGACCAGGCGCAGCCGGCCCGCGGCGATGTCGGTGCGGTCGAACTCGAAGCGCAGCTCGCGGCGGACGGAGAACAGCGTGACCGGCGCGGAGTCGTCCGTCCCGGCCGGCCGCAGCGCGTAGACGAAGGTGTGGTCGGTGGTGACCTCCAGCGTGCCGCTGTCCGCCTCGGCGACCTGCATGGACCCGGTCACCTTGACGCCGCCTGCGGCGAGCGCGACCTGACCGGGGTCGAACCGCACCAGCCAGCCGGTGGCGGCGTGGTGCTGGTCGTCGCGCGGCTCGTTGATGCTCTGGTCGTACTGCGCCTGCTCACCGGGTGTGATCAAGGTCCGCACACCGCCGGTCTCACCCTGCACCAGCTCGGCCGGGGTGAGCGAGGAGGCCACCAGGAACTGCTGGGCGGTGTCCAGCGCCTTCGCCACCTCCGTCCTGGTGAAGTGCGCCGTCGCCGAGGACGCCGGGACGGCGAGCCCCGCGACGCCGTCGGCGTAGCCGCCCGGAACGGCGGCGAACGGGTTCTTCGGATCCGTCACGGCGGTGACGGGGGAACTCGGGGTGAGCGCGACCAGACTGACGGTGAGTTGGTTCCCGCTGGGCTGGGCGCCCAGCCTCGGCGGCGCGCTCACACCGAAGTAGACAGCCGCCGCGAACGCCATCGCGATCAGCAGCAACAGGGCCACGGCCTGCCGGGGCAGCGAACCGAGCGGTCCGAGGAAGATCCGGGGCCGGACGGCCCTGGGGTACTGGCCGCCGAGCCGCTCACGGGCCGACAGCTCCTGGATCCGGGCCGCACGCACGAACGACTCGTCGAAGACAACCGCCGCATACTCGTCGTCGTTTCCGGCACCGTCGGGCGTCCCCTCCGGAGGCTCACGCGGGTCACCCATACCACCAGGGTAAGGCGGCAGCCCGGCCCGCTACGAGAGTCCGGTCACAACTTCTCCGGACGGGTGACCCCGCCACCGGCACCGGCCCGGGCGTCAGCCGGGCAGCAGTACCACCGGGGAGGCGGACGGGCTCGACTGCGAGCCGGTGCTGCTGGCCCCGCTCTCCGGCCGGCGGGGCGATTCGGCGGCCCCGCCGCCCACCCCCCGGTAGATCGCCGCGACGGCCACCGCGACCAGGCTGACGCCCATCACCAGGGCCAGCACCAGCGCGACCGGCCGGTGCCAGCGCTGCTGCGCCACCCGGTGACCGCCGTGCCGCACCGCCTCGTACCGGGCCGCCCGCCCCCAGCGCGGCCGGCGCCGGCCGGACCACGGGTCGGAGTACAGCCGGTCGTCGTCGAGACCGCTGGGGTGCGGGCGCAGCTCCAGCGGCAGCCCATCCGCCCCGGTCACCTCGTAGCTCCGGCCCAGCGCCACGGTGTCCGGCTCGAACCTCGCCTCGGCGGCGGCCAGCTGCCGCTCCCTGGCGCTCGGCTCGTGCACGGCGGCACAGCGGACGAAAGCCTCGTCGAAAACCACGGTGGCGAACTCGTCGTCCGCACCACCGTGGTCGGCGCCGTCGGAGTCCGGCAAGCCCCCCACATCCTCAGCCACGGATTCAGCGTATTACCGGGCGGGCGTTTTGTCTGTGGCTCCCCGCAGTTGGTCCAACGCGGGGAGCCGCACCGCCAGGACGGCTGCTAGCCCCGGAGGTGGCCGTCACCGGTGACGACGTACTTGCTGGAGGTCAGCTCCGGCAGGCCCATCGGGCCACGGGCGTGCAGCTTCTGGGTGGAGATGCCGATCTCGGCACCGAAGCCGAACTCACCCCCGTCGGTGAACCGGGTGGACGCGTTGACGGCCACCGCGGCGGCGTCGACCAACTGGGTGAAGCGGCGGGCGGCGGCCTGCGAGGTGGTGACGATCGCCTCGGTGTGCCCGCTGGACCAGCGGCGGATGTGCGCCACCGCGGCATCCAGCGAGGGGACGACGGCGGCCGCGAGATCGTACGAGAGGTACTCCGTCTCCCAGTCCTCCTCGGTGGCGGGGACGACGGTGGCGGCGCTGCCCTCGGCCGCCTTCAGGACCGCCTCGTCACCGTGCACGGTGACCCCCGCCTCGGCCAGCGCCGCCAGCGCGAGCGGCAGGAAGGCGTCGGCGACGTCCTGGTGCACGAGCAGCGTCTCGGCGGAGTTGCAGACGCTGACCCGCTGCGCCTTGGAGTTGAGCAGGATGCCGACCGCCATCGCCAGGTCGGTGTCGGCGTCCACGTAGACGTGACAGTTGCCGGTACCGGTCTCGATCACCGGGACGGTCGAACCTTCGACGACCGTACGGATCAGCGAGGCGCCGCCGCGCGGGATCAGCACGTCGACCAGGCCACGGGCCCGCATCAGCTCCTGGACGGAGTCCCGGCTCTCGCCCGGCACCAGCTGGATCACGTCGGCGGGCAGCCCGGCCCCGGCCACCGCGTCGCGCAGCACCGCGATCAGCGCGGTGTTGGACCGGTACGCGGAGGCCGAGCCGCGCAGCAGGACGGCGTTGCCGGACTTCAGGCAGAGCGCGGCGGCGTCGACGGTGACGTTGGGACGGGCCTCGTAGATGATCCCGACCACACCGAGCGGCACCCGGACCTGGCGGACGTCCAGCCCGTTCGGCAGGGTGTAGCCGCGCAGCACCTCGCCGACCGGGTCGGGCAGGCCCGCCACGTCCCGGACGTCGGAGGCGATCGCCGCGACCCGCTCCGCGGTGAGGGTGAGCCGGTCGACCACCGACTCGGCGGTGCCGGCCGCGCGGGCCCGCGCGACGTCCTCGGCGTTGGCGGCGGTGATCTCCGCCGTCCGGGCGACCAGCGCGTCGGCGATCGCCAGCAGCGCGGCGTCCTTCGTCCTGCGCGGCAGTGGGGCGAGCCCGGCGGCCGCCTCACGGGCACGGCGCGCGACGGCGAGGACGGGGCTCTCGGTGCTGGCGTTACTGGTCATGCCGGAAAGGGTAGCGACTGTGCCGGGCCGTTACGGCGGGTATTTCACCCGGTGAGACTGTTGAACGAGTTGCCAACAGGCAAAGCTCAGTACGGCTGGACGCCGCCCAGGTTGCGGGGCGGGTCTCCGAAACCCTCGGCGACCCGCTTGTGGTAGGTCGGCCGGTCCACGACCTCAAGGCCGACGATCTCCCAGGGCGGGAGGTTGGCCGTCAACTTGTGCTCGCCCCAGAGCCGCAGGGCGATCGCCGCCGCGTCGTGCAGGTCGCGGGCCTGCTCCCAGTAGCGGATCTCGGCGTGGTCGGCGGCGTAACGGGCCGTCAGGAAGAAGGAGTGGTCGTGGGCCAGCTGCTCCAGCCCGGCCCGCAGTTCGGCCAGTGGTGCGGCCTTCCCCGCGACGCTGAGCACGACGTGCCAGAGCCTGGGCTGCTCGGCCTCGTCCACCACCCCGGCGGGCTTCAACTCCCGCACCGTGTCGGACGGTTCATCCACCCCGCCGCCTGTCTCGCGCCCGCCCGCGATGCTGGTGAGCCTCCGCTGGGGCGGCTGACCGGGCAGCGCTCCCTGGCGCCTGCGTCCCATCGGCTGCCTCCTGTTCGGCGACGTCGTGTCCGGGCCCGGCCGTCACTCGGCCCTACCCCTGAGGGCGGGCCCCTCGGGGCCGCGCGTCAGGCCCGCAGGACGACCAGGTCGTCACGGTGAATGACCTCGCGCTCGTACGCGGCACCGAACTCCTGGGCCAGATCTCGGGTGGACCGGCCGAGCAGACGGGGCAACTCCCTCGCATCAAAGTTGACCAGTCCACGGGCCACGATGTGGCCGTTTTCGCCAAGAAGGTCCACCGGATCACCCGCGACGAACTCCCCGTCGACCCGGGTGACCCCGGCGGGCAGCAGCGATTTGCGGCCCGAGACGACCGCCTCGACCGCGCCGGGGTCCAGCTGGAGGGCGCCCCGGGGGCTGCTGGCGTGCTCCAGCCAGAGCAGGCGGTCGGCGGTCCGGCTGCCGGTCCGCAGGAAGAGCGTCCCGGTCGGACGGCCGGCCAGCGCGTCGGCGGCCTGGCTGGCGGCGGTGAGGACCACCGGGATGCCCGCGCCGGTGGCGATCCGGGCCGCCTCCACCTTGGTGACCATCCCGCCGGTGCCGACACCGGCCTTGCCGCTGCTGCCGATCTCGACGCCTTCGAGGTCGTGCGCCCCGCGCACCTCGGCGATCCTGCTGGTGCCGGGCTTGCTCGGGTCCCCGTCGTAGAGGCCGTCCACGTCCGAGAGCAGGACGAGCAGGTCCGCGCGGACCAGGTGGGCCACCAGCGCCGCCAGCCGGTCGTTGTCGCCGAACCTGATCTCGGCGGTGGCGACGGTGTCGTTCTCGTTGACGACCGGCATCGCGCCCATCGCCAGCAGCTGGTCGAGCGTGCGGTACGCGTTCCGGTAGTGGGCCCGCCGGCTGGCGTCCTCGGCCGTCAGCAGCACCTGGCCGACCCGGACGCCGTACCGGGCGAAGGAGGCCGTGTAGCGGGCCACCAGCAGCCCCTGCCCGACGCTCGCGGCGGCCTGCTGGCGGGCGAGGTCCGAGGGGCGCTTCTCCAGGCCGAGCGGGGCCAGCCCGGCGGCGATGGCACCGGAGGAGACCAGCACGATCTCCGGGGCGTCGGGCCTGTTCCGGGCCTTGGCCAGGGCGTCCACCAGGGCGTCCACCCGGTCCGCGTCCAGCCCGCCGGCGGCGGTGGTGAGCGAGGAGGAGCCGACCTTGACGACGATCCGCCGCGCGGCCAGGACCTCCTGACGCAGTGTCCGATCGGTCATCGCTACTGTCCTCCGCTGGTGCATGCGGCGAGCCCGCCGCCGGACCGTAATGTACGCGATCCCACCAACGCTCCGCGTTGGCGGCTCAGCCGCTGGACACGGCAACGCTCACGCAACTGGGCAACCAGAAGGGGCGCGGGGACTGCGCGAGATCGGAAGGTGCGGACCTGTGCCCTGCCGATTTCGCGCAGTTCCCCGCGCCCCTTCTGGTTACCCGTAGAGAGGGTTAGTCCTCTTCGTCGATCTCGACGGCCTGGCGGCCGCTCGACATCGCCTCGAAGGCCAGGTACTCGGTCTCCGCCGCGTCGCGGCCCTTCTGCTTGTCGCGGCGGCGGTCGACGGCCGGGCGGTGGGTCTCCAGGCGGTGGTCCTCGCCACGGCGGCCGAGCATCTCCGCGCCGGCGGCCATGGTCGGCTCCCAGTCGAAGACGACCGCGTTCTCCTCGGCGCCGATGATGACGGTGTCGCCCTCCTGGGCGCCGATCTTCCAGAGCTGGTCCTCGACACCGAGCCGGTTGAGCCGGTCGGCGAGGTAACCGACGGCCTCGTCGTTGGAGAAGTCGGTCTGGCGGACCCAGCGCTCGGGCTTGATGCCGCGCACCCGGAAGGCGCCGTCCTCCTCGGTGACGGTGAAGCCGGCGTCGTCGACGGCCTTGGGCCGCAGGACGATCCGGGTCGCCTCCTCGACGGGCTTGGCCGCGCGGGCCTCGGAGACGATCTGCGCCATCGCGAAGTTCAGCTCGCGCAGACCGGAGCGGGAGGCCGCGGAGACCTCGAACACCCGGTAGCCGGCCTCCTCCAGGGAGGCACGGGTGATGTCGGCGAGGTCCTGGCCGTCCGGCACGTCCACCTTGTTGAGGGCGACGATCCGCGGGCGGTCGTCGAGGCCGCCGTACTGGGAGAGCTCGGCCTCGATGGTCTCCAGGTCCGTCATCGGGTCCCGGCCCGGCTCCAGGGTCGCGCAGTCGAGCACGTGGACCAGCACGGTGCAGCGCTCGACGTGGCGCAGGAACTCCAGGCCCAGGCCCTTGCCCTGGCTGGCGCCCGGGATCAGGCCGGGGACGTCGGCGACGGTGTAGACCGTCTCGCCCGCGGTGACCACGCCGAGGTTGGGGATCAGGGTGGTGAACGGGTAGTCCGCGATCTTCGGCTTGGCGGCCGAGAGGACCGAGATCAGCGAGGACTTGCCCGCGCTCGGGTAACCGACCAGCGCGACGTCGGCGACGGACTTGAGCTCCATCACGATGTCGCGGGCCTCGCCCGGCTCGCCGAGCAGCGCGAAGCCGGGGGCCTTGCGGCGGGACGAGGCCAGCGCCGAGTTGCCGAGGCCGCCACGGCCGCCGGCCGCGGCGATGAAGCTGGTGCCGTGGCCGACCAGGTCGGCCAGCACGTTGCCCTGGCGGTCCATGACGACGGTGCCGTCCGGGACGGGCAGGACGAGGTCGCCACCGGTGGAGCCGGTGCGGTGGCCGCCCGCGCCCGGCTTGCCGTTGGTGGCCTTGCGCTTGGGCGAGTGGTGGTACTCCAGCAGGGTGGTGACCTGCGCGTCGACCATGAGGATGACGCTGCCGCCCTCACCGCCGTTGCCGCCGTCGGGCCCGCCGAGCGGCTTGAACTTCTCCCGGTGCACGGAGGCGCAGCCATGGCCCCCGTTACCCGCGGCGACGTGCAGCTCGACGCGGTCCACGAAGGTGGTCATTGGATGTGCCTCCAGAGCGAAGAAATGGGGTCAGGGCGGACAAACCGCCCTGGGGTAAAGCAGGAAGGGCGGACCGGAAATTTCCGGCCCACCCTCCCAGAATCTCGCCGTTTACCGCTGACGCGGCATCAGGAAGATCAGGCCTCGACGGCCACGATGTTGACGACCCGACGGCCACGGTGCGTGCCGAACTGGACCGCACCGGCCTTCAGCGCGAACAGGGTGTCGTCGCCGCCACGGCCGACGTCCGCACCCGGGTGGAAGTGGGTGCCACGCTGGCGGACGAGGATCTCGCCGGCGCTGACGACCTGGCCGCCGAAACGCTTCACGCCGAGGCGCTGGGCGTTCGAGTCACGGCCGTTGCGGGTAGAGCTTGCGCCCTTCTTGTGTGCCATCTCGCTATCCCCTTACTTACTTCGCGGAGTCGATGCTGGTGATGCGGACGGCAGTGTGACGCTGGCGGTGGCCCTGGCGACGACGGTAGCCGGTCTTGTTCTTGTAACGAAGGATGACGATCTTCTCACCCTTGGTGTGGTCGACGACCTCGGCGTGAACCTTCACACCGGCGAGGACCCACGGGTCGGAGGTGACGGCTTCGCCGTCGACGACCAGGATGGTCGAGAGCTCCACCGAGTCACCCGGCTTGACGTCAACACGGTCGATCTCCAGCACGTCGCCGACGGCGACCTTGTGCTGGCGGCCGCCGGCGCGAACGATCGCGTACATGCGGTACCTGCTTTCCTTGCTCGGTCGGAACTCTCGATGCCAGCCGCTGGGTACGGACACAGCGGCCTCCCCCAGCCTGAGCCGTACGGCCCGGACCGGGAGGTGATGTGCTCGGGAGCATGGCGTAGACACGCCGAATGTCAAGAATACGGACCAGCCGCCTCAGGGGCAAACCGGCACCGTACGACCCGGGGGCGGGCAGCTGCCCGCCCCCCGGGTAACGGGCTTACTCAGCCGCCGAATCACCCTCGGCGGCCGCGGCCTTCTTGGCCGCCGCGCTCGTCCGCTTGGTGGCGGTCTTGCGGGCGGTGGTCTTCTTGGCCGCTGCCGTGGTCTTGGCGGCGGCGGTCTTCTTCGCGGCGGCCTTGCGCGGGGCACGCTTCTTCGGCGCGGGCGCCTCGGCCTCCGGCTCGGCCTCGACGGCGGCCTCGGCCACCGGCTCCGCCTCGACCACGGGCTCCGCCACGATCTCGGCCACCGGCTCGGTCACGGCCTCCGCGACCGGCTCGGCTGCGGCCTCGGCCGCGGCACGCTCGTCGGCGGCGTCCAGGGCGGCCTTCACGGCGGCCTCGGCACGGGCCTGGAGCACCACGATCTCGGCCTCACCGGGCGAACCGGCAGGCGCGGTCGCCTTGCGCACCGCACGGCGGCGCACCCGGCCACCGGCGGCCGGAGCGGCCACCGGCTCGACCGGAGCGGCCTGCGCCTCGGGCGCGGCCGGAGCCGCCGCCGGCTCGGCGACCGGCTCCGCGACCGGCTCGGTGACGACGATCTGGAGCGGCTCGCCGTTCGAAACGATCTCGAACTCCTCGTGCTCCTCCTCGTCGTGCCCGTGCTCCTCGTGCTCGTCCAGCTCCTCGACCGGCTGCGCGGCGTGCAGCTCCTCGCCGGCCGCCCCGCCCTTGCCCCGGCGGCGGCGCTTGCCGCCCGAGATCTGCTCGCCCGACGTGCCCACCGAGCCGCCGCCACCACCGAGGGCGGTCGGCTGCTCCATGTGCACGATCACGCCACGGCCGTTGCAGTGCACGCAGCTCTCGGAGAACGACTCCAGCAGGCCCTGGCCGACCCGCTTGCGGGTCATCTGCACCAGGCCCAGCGAGGTGACCTCGGCCACCTGGTGCTTGGTCCGGTCCCGGCCCAGGCACTCCAGCAGACGGCGCAGCACCAGGTCCCGGTTGGACTCCAGCACCATGTCGATGAAGTCGATCACGATGATGCCGCCGAGGTCGCGCAGCCGCAGCTGGCGCACGATCTCCTCGGCCGCCTCGATGTTGTTCCGGGTGACGGTCTCTTCGAGGTTGCCGCCCTGGCCGACGAACTTGCCGGTGTTGACGTCGACCACGACCATCGCCTCGGTCCGGTCGATGACCAGCGAACCGCCGCTCGGCAGCCAGACCTTGCGGTCCAGCGCCTTCATCAGCTGCTCGTCGATGCGGTACGTGGCGAACACGTCCACGTCGGAGGTCCACCGCTGCAGGCGCTCGCCCAGGTCGGGGGCCACCCCGCCGACGTACTCGTGGATGGTGTTCCACGCCACGTCGCCGGAGACGATGACCTTGGTGAAGTCCTCGTTGAAGATGTCGCGGACGACCCGGACGGTCATGTCCGGCTCGCCGTAGAGCAGCGCCGGGGCGTTGCCGGAGGCGGCCTTCTTCTGGATCTCCTCCCACTGCGCCTGGAGGCGCTGCACGTCACGCGTCAGCTCGTCCTCGCTGGCGCCCTCGGCGGCGGTGCGCACGATGACGCCCGCGTCCTCGGGAACGATCTTCTTGAGGATCTGCTTCAGGCGGGCGCGCTCGTTCTCGGGCAGCTTGCGCGAGATGCCGGTCATCGAGCCCTCGGGCACGTAGACCAGGTAGCGGCCGGGCAGCGAGATCTGGCTGGTCAGGCGGGCGCCCTTGTGGCCGATCGGGTCCTTGGAGACCTGCACCAGCACGGACTGGCCGGACTTCAGCACCGACTCGATCCGGCGCGGGCCGCCGTGGCCGCCCAGCGCGCCGAAGTTGACCTCACCGGCGTACAGCACCGCGTTGCGGCCCTTGCCGATGTCGACGAAGGCGGCCTCCATCGACGGCAGCACGTTCTGGACCTTGCCCAGGTACACATTGCCGACGTACGAGGTGGCCTGCTCCTTGTTGACGTAGTGCTCGACGAGCACGCCGTCCTCCAGGACGCCGATCTGGGTGCGCTCGCCGTTCTGGCGGACGACCATCACGCGCTCGACCGACTCGCGGCGGGCCAGGAACTCGGCCTCGGTGATGATCGGCACCCGGCGGCGGCCCAGCTCGCGGCCCTCGCGGCGGCGCTGCTTCTTCGCCTCCAGACGGGTCGAGCCCTTGATGGACTGCACCTCGTCCGGGTCGAAGGACGGCTCGGTGGAGCGGCGGCGCGGCTCGCGGACCTTGACCACGGTACGGACGCCGTCCTCGGTGGTCTCGGCGGCCACCTCGACACCGGCGGACTCACCGCTGCGGCGACGGCGGCGACGACGACGGCGCGAAGACGCCAGGCCACCGGCCAGGTCGTCCTCCTCGTCCTCCTCGTCGGCCTCGACCGGCTCCTCGACAGCCTGCTCGGCCTCGACGGGCGCCTCGGCCTCGAACTCCTCGGCCTCACCACGACGGCGGCGACGGCCACCCCGGCGACGGCGGCGGGACGGACGGTCGTCCTCCCAGTCGCCCTCGGCCTCGGGGCCGGTGGTGACGACGGCGGTGGGCTCCTCGGCGGCCTCCGGCTCGGCGACCGGCGGGGCCGGCGGCGCGACGACGGCGGGGGCGGCCTGCGGCGCCACCGGCTGGGCAGCAGCCGTCTGCGGGGCGGTGGCCCGGCGCGAACGCTTGGCCGGCTCCTTGGCCGCGGCGGCCTCGGCGCGGTTGGTCGGCTGCACCCGGACGGGCTGGCGGCCGGTACGACGACGACGGCCGACGCCGCTGTACTCGAACTCGTCCTCGGGCTCGGACGCGGCGGCGACCGGGGCCTGGACCGGCGCGGCCTGGGCGGCCGGAGCCGTCCGGGCGGCCGACTGCGGCGCTGCGAACGGGGCGGCGGCGGCCGGAGCGGCCGGAGCCGTGAACGGAGCCGGCTCCTGGAAGACCGGGGCCTGGAAGACCGCGGTGGACGGCCGGACGGCGCGACGGCGGGCCCGGGGCGCCGGAGCGTCCTCGACGACCGGTGCGGGCGCGGGCTCGGCGGCCGGCGCGGGCTGCGGCTCCTCGGCCACGGCCTCGGGCTCCTCCTCCGGGGTCTCCTCGACCACGACGGGAGCGGGCTCGACCACGCGGCGCGAGCGGCGGGCCCGGCGGGCCGGCGCCTCCTCGGCGGCGGGGGCCTCCTCGGCCACCGGCGCCGCCGGAGCCTCGGGTGCGGCCTCGGCGCTCTCCGGCGCACCGGCCGGGGACTCGGCGCGCTTACGGGTACGGCGGGCCCGGACCGGCTTCTCGGCAACCGGCTCGGCCGGCGCCTCGACGACGGGCGCCTCGACGGTCGGCGCGGGGACGGCGGCCGGGGTCACGACGACCTCGGCGCTCTCCGGCGCACCGGCCGGGGACTCGGCGCGCTTACGGGCACGACGGGCCCGGACCGGCTTCTCGGCCGGAGCCTCGACGGCGGGCGCCGCCTCGGTGGTGATGGCCTCGGCGGGCACCACGGTCTCCGCCGCCTCGGCGGCCGCGCCCTGCGGCGTGCCGGCCGGGCGGGAGACCGCCCGGCGACGACGGCGCGGCGGTGCGGCCCCGTCGGAATCAGCGGTGGTGGCCGGTGCCGCAGCCTGCTGCGGTTCGGTGTTCTCGAGCATGCGGGTGGATCTCCCGTCAGGCCCCCGGGCTCCGCATCCGGGCACGGCGCGGCACCTGTGTTCCGGTCGGCCGCGAGAGTTCGCGGGCCGACTTCCACGGTGTCGCCGTGCGGACGCGAGGCCGCACAGGGGCTCGTAGTCTCGCTCGGCGCCCCGCACGGTGCGGGGTGTCGAAAGTCTTCTGGTTCTCGACCAGTTCTTCTAAGTTTTCAAAGCCGGGCCGTCCCCCGAACCGGATGGCTTCCGGCGGGCCCCTCTGCCCCAGCCTCACGGCTGAGCGGGGCCCTCAACCCGATGACGGGCAAGGAGGGCGGATTCCTCGGGCCCACCGACCATCCGGGCCGGCGGGCCACAAGGAGACGGCCTGCGTTCGACGGCGCTCGCTCCCCTGGGGAGCCGCGGGGGCCTGGAGAGCCGGCGGCCCGGAGTGGCTCCGGGCCTGGCTCGCCTCCCACTAGGCGGACGCAGGTGCGCGCGGCCCGGCGGCCGCTAGAGGCCGGCCGGGGCCGCGGCGCGGTCGAGCGCCAGCGGGTCGGTCACCGTGCCGGACTCCTCGTCGAGCGGCCCCTGCGCCAGCCTGGTCACCTCAGCGGGGACCGGCGGCGCCAGGTCGGCCGTTGCACGGAGACCGGACAAAACGTCGTCGGGTCGTACGGCGGGTGTGACGTGTCGTACTACCAGCCGCAGTATCGCACAGGGATTGCCCGAACGAACATCGGCGGCACGTTCCGTACCGGTGTCGTTACCGTCACCGACCTGCGGCGGGAGGAGTTCCATGGCCGCCACGGCGGACCGGGCGTCGAATACCCGCAGGCCGTTCTTGGTCTGGCGCTTCACCTCGACCTGCTCGGCGGCGAGGAACGCGGCCACCGCACGGGCGGCGTCGGCGGGCTCCACATCGGCCAGCCGGACCAGCCACTCCGAGGCTTCGAGGCGCTCGACGAAGTTCGGGGTACGAACCTCGACGGCCTCGATGATGTCCAGGCCGACCGGCATCGACTCGTCGAGCTGCGCGCGCAGCGCCTCCGGGTCGCGGAACTCGGCGAGGCCGATCTCCAGGTACTCGGCCTCGCTGGCCACCCCGGTGGGGGCGGCGTTGGCGTACGAGACCTTGGGGTGCGGGGTGAACCCCGCCGAATAGGCCATCGGGACGGCCGAGCGGCGCAGCGCGCGCTCAAGGGCCCGCTGGAAGTCGCGGTGGCTGGTGAAGCGCAGACGGCCCCGCTTGGTGTAGCGCAGACGGATGCGCTGCACCGTCGGTGCGGGAGGCGGGCCGTCAGGCGTGCGGCGTGCCAGAGTCACTCAGTCCTTCGTCCGTGGCCGCGCCCGGCCGGCGCGTACTGGCTCTGGCCGGACTCTGTCAGGACAAGGGTACGCGCCCCGCCCGGCGGATCGTGCCGCACCCGGTCAGCGCAGCAGCGCCCGGCGCACCTCGCGGACGGTCTCACGGACCGTGTCGGCCGTGGTCCGCCAGGCCCGGCGCACCTCGGCCCGGACCGGCCACCACACCTCGCGCCGCACCCAGCGGCAGGGCCGCAGCACCAGGAACCGCCACAACCGCCCGCCGAGGCGCCAGGCCCGGACGACCAGCCGCCCGAGCCATCCCAGCGGACGCAGCACCAGGCGTTCCAGCAGCCACCCCAGAGCCCGCAGCACCGGCCGCAGCAGGTAGCGCCAGAGACCCCCGGCCAGCCGGGCCGCCGCCCGCCCGCCCGGGACCAGGACGTACCGCACCAGGGCCAGCACCGGGCGCACCACCAGGTACCGCAGCACCCGGGGCACCGCCGCCCGGACCAGTGCGAGCAGCCGGGCCACCCCGCGCCCGGTCGCGGACAGCCCGCCGGCCACCCCCCGGCCCAGCGGCCGCAGCACCCACCGGTAGAGCCGCACGGCAAGGCCGGGCAGCAGCGTCTCCAGCAGCCACCCCTGGGCCCGGTCCAGCAGATCGACGACGGCGGCCAGAACCAGCCCGACCGGACGCAGCAGGTAACGGACGGCCCACCGCAGCGGCACCAGCAGCAGCCGCCCGGCCAGCGGCCCGCCCGCACGCGCGGCGGCGGCCAGCAACCGGGCCGACGGCACGAGCAGGGCGCGGTACAGCCGGCTCAGCGGGAGCACCAGCAGGACGCCGATCAGCCAACCGAGCACCTCGCCCAGCCCGGCCGCACCGGCCTCGATGCCCCGCTTGCCCCAGCGGACCAGCACGGCCGCCAGCCGGAGCAGCCACAGCAACCCGCGCAGCGCCTGCCCGGCCACCCGGGCGAGCAGCCGGGCGAGCACCCGGGCGGCGGCACGGGCGGCGGCCGCCGACGCCCGGCCGACCGGTCGCAGGACATGCCGGTGGAGCCTCCCGAGCGGCCACCCCACCAGGGCGTACAGAGCCAGCCGGACGGCCCGGTCCAGCACCCGCCCTGTCCTGGCGGCCAGCCGTCGCACCGGCGCCAGCACCGCCAGCAGCAGCTCCCAGGCGAACCGCAGCGGCACCACGACCAGCACCGCGACGATCCGCGCGGGCACCCGCACCACGGCGACCAGGCATCCGCCGGCCTGCTCCTCGGCGCCCGGCCCGGCCGTCCGCCGGTCGTCTGTCGGGCCATCGGATCTCGGACCTTCGGGTCTCGGACCTTCGGCTGGGCGCATCACGGACTCCCCCGGGCGGTACCGCCGCCGGTCGGTCGAACGACCCCGGCTCGGCGAGCCGACGGGTCTTCAGTTCGACCGGCCGGGCGACGGTTTCGAAAGCGCGATCGTAGTGCAGGACACCGACGCCGCAGGCCACCCCCCGGCGGGCTCCGCACCTCCGGACACGGCAAACGCCCCCCTCGCAGGCGAGGGGGGCGTCCGGTGCCTGGCTTACTTGACGACCGTCAGCGGCAGCAACTTCACGCCGGTGGGGCCGATTTGGATGGAGGTGTCCATCTGCGGACAGATAGACACAGCTCGAAATCCATCCCTACGCTCTGCACATGGGCAATCGCAGGGGGCGAACGCGCTCCGCAGCAGCACGTGAGCAGTACTCCGTCGAGACGGAGTGGACCGAGGCCGACCTGGCCTTGTTGGAGGAGCTGAAGAGGAGAGAGGAGCTGCTGCCGGCGGACGCGCCACGGGGCCTCATCTCGGTACGGCTGTCCGTGCTCACCGAAGACACCACCTCGCCGGTGCGCCAGGAACTGGACCTCCGCATCCTGGCCCTTGAGCACGGCATCCGGGTGGCGGGTGTCGCGAGCGACCTGAACGTGTCCGCCACGAAGGTCCCGCCGTGGAAGCGCAAGCAGCTCGGCGACTGGCTGAACAACCGGGGGCCGGAGTTCGATGTCCTGCTGTTCTGGAAGATGGACCGGTTCATCAGGCGACTGACCGACCTCAGCACCATGATCGACTGGTGCCTGAAGTACGGGAAGAACCTCATCTCCAAAAACGACACGCTCGACCTCACCACCGCAGTCGGCAAGATCCTGGCGACACTCATCGGCGGCTTGGCCGAGATCGAGGCCACCAACACCAGCACGCGGGTGACCAGCCTCTGGGACTACACGAAGACCCAGTCCGACTGGCTCGTCGGCAAGCCCGCCTTCGGTTACGTCACCAGCGAGGACGAGAAGGGCAACGTCGTCCTGGCCGTCGACGAGGACGCGCACCGGGCACTGCACTGGTGCCGCCAGGCCGCGCAACGAGGTGTCTCTACTCGGCGCATGGCCATCGTGCTCAAGCGCTCGGGGCTGTGCGGCCCTGGACTGACCACCGCCACCCTTCTTCGCCGCCTCAGGAACCCTGCACTCCTGGGCTACCGGGTGGAAGAGGACAAGAACGGCGGGATCCGCCGATCGAAGCTCATCCTCGGACGGGACGGCAAACCGATCCGCGTGGCTCCGCCGATCTTCACGGAGGAGGAGTTCGAGTCCCTGCAAGCGGCGCTGGACCGCAGGTCCAAGAACCAGCCGACCCGTCAGCCGGGTGGCGCAACCAAGTTCCTCGGCGTGCTGATCTGCACCGACTGCAAGAGCAACATGAACGTCCAACACACGGTACGGACGGTGGAGAAGCCGCCGCCTTCGGATACGCCCCCGGGCCAGTCACCCGATGTCGAGGTCTTCCGGTACGCCTATCTCCGATGCCAGAAGTGCCGCAGTGGCGGTCTCGGCGCACCCAACCCGGACGTGATCTACGCCAAGCTCGTTGAGGACGTGCTCTCCGTACTCGGTGATGAGCCGGTCCAGATAAGGGAGTACGCACGCGGCGAGGAGGCCCGGAAGGAGCTGAGGCGCCTTGAGGAGGCCGTGGCCTACTACATGCGCGAACTGGCACCCGGCGGGCGGTTCGCCAAGACCCGGTTCACCCGCGAGCAGGGACAGCAGACGCTGGACAAGCTGATCGCCGATCTTGAGGCGATCGACCCCGAGACCACCCAGGACCGATGGGTGAAGGTCCACAACGGCAAGACCTTCCGCGAGCAGTGGGAGGCCGGCGGTATCGGCGCCATGGGTGCCGATCTACTTCGGGTCGGGATCAAATGCGAAGTGACCAGGACGAAGATCCCCAGGCAGCGTGCGCCCCAGGTCCACCTGAAGCTGATGATTCCGAAGGATGTCAGGGACCGGTTGGTGATCAAGCCTGACGACTTCGCAGATGTGTTCTAGACACCGATGCTCTTCGTGCAGCCCCCAGATCCGTTCGGGGGCTGCACGGCATCGAGGCCACCTGGGCCATAGGGCTCTTCGTTCCCTGCCACGTCCACAATGACGATCTCGCTGCTGACGACCGGTCCGGGACGGCTCACGGCAGACGGCTCCTTCGAGACGACTACGGCAGGGCTCCTGGTCACGGCAACGGCCCGCTGCGGTCATCCCTCGCCAGCTCTTGGCGTGCGATGTCGCGGTTCGTGGCGATGTCTTCGGCGATTCCGGCGGCGATGAGTGCTTCGGCGGGGGTGTGGCCGGTCCCGACGAAGCGCCAGGCGGTTTCGGTGGTGGTGTCGTCGTCCCGGTCGGCGAACAGCTGGCGGGCGCCGACCGAGGTGCGAGCGTGTTCGGCGCGGTCGGCCCGCAGCTGGCCGTAGGTGGTGGAGTAGGCGCGGGTTTTGGTGAGGCAGTGGCCCCGGTAGCCGAGCATGTGCGCCCAAGCCCGCAGCCGCAGGTGCTCCAGCTCCAGCAGGCCGCCGAGCCGCCACGCGGTCGAGATCAGCGCCCGGACGTGCGGGGTGACTTTCAGGTGCCGGATCTCGGTGAGGGAGTCGATGCGCCGGTCAACCGCTCCGGCCGTCTCCACGCTCTTGGAGGTGTACTTGGCGACGTACGCCGCCACCGCTTCATCGGTGATCCGGCCGCCGTCCCCGTCCGTGAGCGGGTGGGCGTCGAGCTGGGTGCCGAAGCGCAACCGGATGTCTCCGTAGGCGGCGGAGTCCGGTGGTGTGAGCGCCACGGCGGCCGCCGCCGACCGGACCGTCTCCAGCAGCAGGTCCGTGGTGGCCCAGGCCGGGGGCTTCGAGGTCGGTCCGTCGGGTCCGTCGAGGCGGATGACGGCGTGGAAGTGGACGGCTCCGCGTTTCTGGTACTCGGCGACCTTGGCGGCCGACACCCTGACCAGGGTGCGGACGGCGGTGCGGCCGACCCCGGCGCGGGCGGCCAGGTGGTGGTACAGGTTGTCCCGGAACGCCTTCCACAGCGCCGGGGCGGCCGAGTTCCACAGCACATGCCCGACGTAGTCGTAGCAGCCGGCGCACAGCGGCTGACCGGTCAGCGCGTCACCGCCCCCGTGATCCCGGCCGCAGCCGCGCCGCCCGCCGTGCTCGCACCTGCCACGCCGCACCGGATGGCACTCGCCCGCACGGTGGACCGGGCCGAACGAGGGGGCGGTGAGGGTGACGAACAGCCGGGGATGCGTGCGCACCGACTCGGGTACGCCCTTGCCACCGGACAGCCCGGCGCGGACCAGGTGGAAGGTGTCCCCGGAGTGCTCGCGGGAGCAGGGCGCGCAGCGGGACGCACGCCGGTTGCGGCAGCGCATGGCCAGGCGGCCGCCGGGTTCGGTGGCGGTGGAGTAGTGCCGCAGGACGTCACCGGTCGCCGTGTCGCGGGTGGTGCTGTGCCCGGCCAGGAAGACGGGGTGGGCGCAGCCGCCGGTGGTGGTGATTTGTTCCAGCCAGCGGGTGAGGTCGGGCATGGCACCGAGGCGGACCAGGTCGCGGTCGAGGTCGGGGAGTGCGCGCAGCCGCGCCTCACGGGTGAGGTGGGCGCGGCGCGCGGTGGGGTCGGTCCAGGGGTTGCCGGGGCTGGGGGTCATGTGGGGTGTCTCCAGGGCAGGTGGGCGCTGTGCCCCGGCCAGGCGAGGCGTTCGGGGGCCGGGCCGGGGGCAGCGTTGAGGTGACGTGGTGCGCGGGGCGCGGGGGTGGTGCTGGTGGTGGTGCGGTCGGTGGTTGTCGCGGGTGTCACGGCGGTCACGTCCTTTCAGTGGGTGTGGGTGAGGCCCTGGGCGAGCCAGGTGACGGCGTAGATGATCGGGTCGGTGTAGTGGGCCCGGTCGAGGTAGATGCCGAGGAGGCCGACCAGCGCGACCTGCCAGGTGCGCAGTTCGCCGGAGCGGATGAGCAGGTAGGTGACGAGCGCCAGGATGAAGATCAGGAGCGCGGCGAGGCTCACAGGTACACCCCTTCCTCGGAATCGGGTTCGGTGCCGGTGTCGGCGGGTTCGGCCAGGCCGGGCCACGAGGGTGCGAGGTGCGCGTACTTGCGGGCCGCGCGGCGGGCCTGGGCGGGGGTGACGTGGACGGAGCGGGCCCGCGTCCACCGGCCGTCGTCGCCTGCGGTGATGGCGACGCCCTGTTCGGCGAGGGTGATCCGCTGGGCTGCGGCCAGGGCGTCCTTGTCGAGGTCGCCGAGTGCCATCTCCGCCGTCCCGGGATCGCTGACCCGGTGGCAGACCCTCCCCGCCAGCTGGGCGCGCAGGGCGGTGACACCGGGGCCGAGGTCGGAGCCGACCCGCTGCCCGGCAATCACCAGATGCACCCCCAGCGCGGCACCGAGCTGCGCCAGCCGCAGCAGGTTGGTGGAGATCTCGCCGACCTCCGCCTTGTCGTCCCTGGTGGCCGTCAGGTAGAGCTCGGCGACCTCGTCCACGATCACGACGATGGGCACCTTGCGGAGCTTGGCGGGCAGTTCCCAGATCGAGCGGGCGCCGGCCGCGCGGCACAGTTCCATCCGCGCCTGCGCCTCCGCCACCAGCTCCCCGAGCAGCCGGGCGGCCTGGGTGCGGTCGGAGGCGAGGGCGGACAGCCGGTCCTCGAACAGGGACAGTTCCATCCCGCCCTTGAGGTCGATCCCGAACAGCGCCACCCGCTGCGGGGCGAGCTGCCGGACGAGGGCGGCGATGAGGGTGGACTTGCCGGAGCGCGTCGCACCGACGACCAGCCAGTGCGGGACCTTCCGGAAGTCGACCACCCACGGCCGGCCGTCCTCCAACAGCCCGACCACCGCCCGCAGGAGCTGCGCGCCGAGGCTGTGCGGGAGGGCGGGGGCGGCGAGCGGGTCCCAGGCGAGCGCCGTCACGGTGACGAAGCCGCGCGCGTCGGAGACCACCCGCAGCGAGTGCACCCGCCACGCGTGGGTGAGGGCGTCGGCGACGGCCATGACGTGCTCGGGGACCTGCCCCGGATGCAGCCGCACCGCCACGCTCAGGCCGCCGTGCCGCAGCTTCGGCATCCCCAGCCGGGGTGGCACCGGCTTCAACGGATCACCCCGGACGACCATCCCGCCGACCATGGCGCGGGCCGGACGCCGGGGCACCGCCAGACCCACGTTCGTGGTGAGGCGCCGCCAGGTCACCAGGATGCGGAACACCGTCTGCGGGTAGCCGAGCAGGCACCACCAGACGTACGGGTAGGACTGGCGCATGGAGGGGGCGGCGATCAGCAGCCCCAGCGCCACGGCGAGCAGGCCCAGCCAGAGAAGCTGAACAGCCATCAGCTCGGCCCCTCGTTCTCGGCGGTGCGGTTGTGGGCGTCGGTGGCCAGGTTCCGGGCCAGCCCGGCCGCCTGGTCCGCCTTGCCGGCGATCTCCTCGAAGAGCAGGGCGCCGGAGTCGTCGGGGTCGAACGGGTCGATGTCGTCGCTCAGGTCGGACAGCGCCCAGAGCAGCGACCGCAGCCGCACCCGGTTCTGCGGGCTCACGCGTCACCGCCCTTACGCCCCGAAGCCGCAGCGGCCGGAGCGGAAGCGGTCGGGGCAGCGGGGGCGGGGGTGATGGAGTCCGCGCGGAACGACAGACCGTGCCGGTCACCCATCGCCCACGAGAACGCCGTCAGGCCCGTCACGGTGACGCGCACGCCCTCGGTGACGCCCGCCGGCTCACCGGACACGCTGATCTCGATCAGCGACGCCCGCCGCTGTTCCTGGCGTACCGCGACGCCGACCGTGTAGACGGTCTGACCGTCCCGGTCCTTCTTGATCTCGCCGGTCTCCCGGTTGGCGATCCGCACCTCCGGGGCGACGATGCAGGTCATCGTGCCGAGCCGGGTTCCGTCCACAGGGATGGACTGCATGATCGGGCACTCTCCTCAGGTCAGCAGAGGACGCATGACGCTTTTCGTCAAACGTACTTACCTTTGCCGTCCTGATGATGCGCTTGCTTGACGCCCGAGCGCAAGCGATTCATGCTTACGTTTGACGCATAGCGTCTGACGACAGACTCTCCACATGCCGCCCGAGCTGGGCAGACGATCACCGACAGCCACTCAAAAAAACAACTCACACGAAGCGGGCCATCCCCCGGCGCCCGCACCAAGGGGCCACAGCCATGGCGATCATCCGCAACGAAGCACTCCACAAGCAGGTGGCGACAGCGATGCGCCAGTCCATCGCCTCAGGCGAGTGGCCCCCCGGCAGCCAACTCCCCACCGAGACCGATCTCGCCGAGCTCTACGGCGTCTCCCGCCCCACCGTCCGTCAAGCCGTCGCCGTCCTACGCAGCGAAGGCCAGCTCGACGTGAGGCAGGGCCGGGGCACCTTCGTCCGCCCCACCGCCCTCGGACCCACCCACACCATCGAACGCACCATCACCCAGCACGGCACCCTCTACCAGACCCCCGCCGACGCGTGGTTCGACGGCGCCGAGGAACCCGCCGTGTTCCGAACACGCACCGACGCCGTCACCGGCCCGCTCCTCGGCCTGGACCCCGAAGAACTCCTCATCGGCGCCGACCGCCTGATCACCGACCCCGCCGGCCCCGGCCGCGCCCTCCACCGCCAGTGGCTTCCCATGGAGCGGATCGAGGGCACACCTCTCATCAAGACCCCCGGCGTCACCCCGGCCAAGGCGTATGCCGTACTGGCCGCCGCAGGCCACGACCTCGCCTGGCGCGAGCAGGTCAACGCCCGCATCCCCCAGCCCGACGAACGCGAAGCCCTCCGACTGTCCGAGGCCGCCGTCCTGTTGGTCGTCCACCGCATCACTTACGACCGGGCCGACCACCGGGCGCTCATGCTCGAAGAGACCCGCCTCTCCGCCGAAGCTGCCGCCCTCAGCTACACCATCGAGGCCGGACCGACGCACGCTGCCCGCACCCGCCGCGCCGGCACCGCCCAATAAGCACGCTACGACCCTCAACCGGCCCCGTGGCGGCGAGTACGCTTCCCCTCGGCCAGACAGCTACTCAATTGACAGGCGGGGAAAGCAATGCACGCGCATGCGGGGGATTGGGCGGAGATCGGTGGTGGCTTCCTACTGGCCCTTCTCGGACTCTCGGCCATGCTGAGATCCCAGCCGGAGGCTCAAACCGGGGTGGCCTTCAAGCTCCACAGACTGCGCTTCGTCCTCACATGTATGGGGCTGGGCATACTGGCGGTCATGCTTCCCGACTCCTTTGGCGCACCGCTTCCGGCAAAACTGCCCATCATGCTTGCCGGCTTCGGACTGGTCCTTACCTCAGGTCTCCTGGCACTTCCCGTCATCAAGGAAGAAGTGCGCCGCAGGACCTGAGTCCACCTGCCCGTCAGAGCCCGTCAGGGTGGCGACGGGCCGACGGGACACCCAGACCATCCTCGTAACGGACGATGGCTGGGCGCGCTTCGCGTGCGGCGCCGTACACAGGGCGCATGCCGTAGGGAGCAGCAGCGTTACTGAGTCTCGGGTGGTGACAGCGGAGACGGAAAGGCGAAGAAGCGTGGTTGCTGTCGCAGATGGCTGATCCACATCCGCCTCACCGGCCGCTCTCCGCCACGTGCATTGGGGTGGCCCACTATGGCTGACCTCTCAAGCCGGGGCTGTCGCACATCTTCTTCACTTACTCAAGGCTCGCTGCGCTCGCGGCGCTCGCCGCCCCGCTCGCCGTCGCTCCTGTCTTCGCCCCGCTCCCGGCGGCGACCGGCAGCGCCAGAGCTGGCGGCCAGAAGTGGCAGAGGTACTAGACCCGCCGTGGCCGGGGGCGGGCGGCTCCACGGTTTTACCCACCTGCCAGGACCGGGACCCGCACCGAGCAAGAACGAGGGGCCACTCGGCCAAATTGCGGTCAGGCCCAAAAGCCCTGACCGAGTCGCAACAGCTTACGGCCCCCCGATCATGCTCGGACCCAGACCAGACAGGACACCGGCCAAAACCGCTCCACCACCCGCGTTTCCGGCTCGCCAGTAATCAGCCCTAGCGTGCCAATCCGGCAATGTAGCGCCTGTACCACTCTTCGATGTCGTCGTCCGCCAGATACGCACCGCAGGCGTTCCGCCAGCGCTCTTCGTCTGCCCAGCTCCTGGTCACCTCGTCCGAGCTAACGGGCGCAAGTAGCCCATTCATCACCTTTTCCAGGTCGGCCCTGATCTGCGCATCGGTCCTAGAGACGCCATCGCGCTCCTGAGCAGAAGCCATGGACTTGAACTCTTCGAAGGCAACATCATCATCGAGGACCCGCTGAAGCCTCGCGCGATCTTCTTCACGATTCTTGTTCGCAGCTTCGAATGATGTTTGGCTACGCACCCAGCGACTGACCGAATCTCGGACGCTAATGGCAAGGAAGCTCTCCATGACATTCATGTCACGCAGGATGAGCAGCTTTCGCTGGACGCCCCGCAGAAATACTTCGGCGTTCCATTCATTCGAGATCGGCAAGCCAAGTGTTATAGCTACCGAAACGATAGCCGTAGGCGGCGAGGTCGACTGGTCCTTGATGTTGGACCGCAGCGCCATGATCAGCCGCTCGATGAGCTCGCCGCTGATACCTTCGATCACCGGTGGAACCGGGAAGTCCGTCATGGGCTGATGGTAGACCAGAAGCGCTCAACTAGCTTGGAACGCTTGAGCCTAGGCCGTGCCACAGCCGTGCCAGATCACCCGGTATGCCACGGTCTATCGGAGTCAGGAGCGGGCCGACTCGCCGGTCTGCGCCGACGCGGGATCTGCGCAGGTCACGCAGCGTGTGCACCTGCCGCCCTCCGGAGGCGGGTGCCTTGTGGTCGGCGGCTTAACTCAGTCATTGAGACTCCACCGGCCTCAGGAACCCAAGGGCTGCGATACTGGTGGCGGGTGCCTAGCCTGTTGCGCTGCGGTTGCACAAGTTTGCCAGACGCCACTGTCGCCTGTGAGTACGATGCCCAGTCAGGATCTCGATAGGCGGCCAGCGAGGGGCGGCCCCACGGACCAGGCACCTTCCGGCGCTCAGGCGGAGTGCCGCAGGAAGTCACGGAACAGGGCTGGGGTGGCGATGAAGATTTTTAGTTCGGCTCACATCAGGGGGTTCAGGTCGATTGAAGATAGTGGCAAGCTGCATCTTGGTTCGATAACTCTTCTCGTCGGCCGCAATAACACGGGAAAGTCATCGCTCTTGCGCGCCCTCTATCTTCTCCAGGATGGCTCGCCATCGAGCATCGATGACGTTCGACACGGGCACCAAGAGGCCGAGGTCGAGCTTGGATACCAGGATCTTCCCCTAACAGCCCTCAGGAACATCAGCCAGCCGATAGACCAGCTTGAACAGAACAATCTCGTCCTGACGCTCGGATCGAACGGGTTCTCCATTTTTGCCCGGGAATCGGAGGGCACTGTCATGTGCCAACGATCCCCCGGAACCTCGCCCGACAATCTTATCTACCCGGTATTCACGGGCCGAGTGCGACCGGGGCAGGCCGAGCAGGTTCGCCGAGAAAACTCTCTGAGCGTTTGGCCTCACGACGGAAATATCGTTTCTCGTGTCGCCGTCCTGGCTACCGGCCAGTTCCCCGAGGCCCTCCAGTTTAGGGAGCTATGCCGAGAGGTCCTAGGCTTCGAGGTTAACGTCATTCCAGGTGACCACGAGCAACACCTAGGTCTGCAAATAAACAAGTTTGACAGCATTCCCCTGGATGCAATGGGTGCGGGCGTTGCCGGCGTCCTCAATTTGATTGTCAGCCTATGCGGATCTCAGGGCAAGCTATTTCTGATCGAGGAGCCTGAAAACGATCTGCATCCACATGCCCTCAAGGCGCTTCTTGATGCTGTGCTGGCCGCCAGTGATAAGAATCAATTTATCATCAGCACCCACAGCAATATTGTACTGACTCGCCTTGGTGCTCTGCCCGATTCGGTTGTTCTTCATACTGCGACGGACGATACACTTCCTCCGCGTACAAGCTTTGAAGTGATTGAAACAACCGAGCGCCGGATTGAAGCCCTTCAGGAGCTTGGATACGAACTCGCCGATATGCATCTTGGTGGCGGCTGGATCATATTTGAGGAATCGAGCGCGGAAACGCTAATCCGGCAGTATCTGATTCCCTGGTTTGCGCCAGGACTCAGGACGATTCGAACCGTCGCTGCGACCGGCACGAGCCGCGTAGGGCCGCTTTTCATCGACTTCAAGGACATGCTGCTCTTCGCTCATCTAGAGCCGCTCTACAAGTACAGAGCCTGGGTGATTGTAGACGGAGACGAAAGTGGTCTTGAAGTTGTCAAGGAGCTCCGGAAGACCTTTAGAGAGTGGCCATCGGACCGATTCTCATCCTGGTCCGTAGATTACTTTGAAGAGTTCTATCCGAACCGGTTCCGCGCACGCATAGATGAGACTTTCGCCATCGAGGACAGGCGGAAACGCAAGGCTGCGAAATGGGAGCTTCTCAAAGAGTTGCTTGAATGGATGGCGGGGAACGAGGAGGAAGCAAAGGAGGCCTTCGCCCAAAGCGCCGCCGAGGTCATCGGGTACCTGCAAAAAGTTGAGCTTGAGATCTCCGCCCACGAGTTCACGATTGATCAATCGGAATAATGAGGATGACCCCCATGGCACCAGGCGCGATCCCGTCAGTTGCTCAGGTTTTCGTCGTCGGCCGGCTTCCCACCGTCACCTACAACCCGCGCGAGAAGTGGGGCCTTGAAGGACAGCTGGCTGAGTATCTTGAGGATCGAGGCACGCTCCTCTCTGTCTCTGGACCCACTAAGACAGGCAAGACCACTCTCCTGCAGAACGTGACCGATGATGCAATCTGGCTGTCCGGCGGGGCCATCTCATCCAGGCAGGAGTTCTGGAATACGGTCGCCGAAGAGTTGGGGGGAAATCCGGGGTCGCTGAATTCCGCCAGAAAGGAGCTCCTTACAGCGGGCAAGTGCCTGATCGTGGACGATTTCCACTACATTGATCAGGACGTCCAGTTGGAGATTGTACGCTCTCTCAAGGATCTCGTCTTCCGAGGTCAGGCCGTCATCTTTGCTTCCGTGCCACATCGTGCTTACGATGCCGTGAGAGTAGAGAAGGAGATGACGGGCCGCGTCACACATTTGGGGATTCAGCCGTGGGACTACGATGATCTCATCAGCATTCCACAGCGTGGTTTCAAGGCTCTAAATCTTACCGATGATGACGGAGCTCTGGCGCACCGCCTGGCCAAGGAAAGCTTTTCCAGCCCGCATTTGATGCAGCAATTCTGCAAGCAGCTCTGCAAAGTCAATAATGTGACTAAAAGGGCTGTCCGGCCAACCCCGGTGCAATCGCCGGGTTCCTGGCAAGATTTCTTTAGACAAAGTGCCGCCGACACTTCCAAGGCTGCATTTGATTTGTTGGCCCAAGGCCCTCGTCGTCGAACTGACCGGATTCAGCGCGAGTTGCAGGATGGCAGAACGGTCGACATCTACGGTGCAGTACTTGAGGCAATCGCCCACACTGGCCCGGCCCTTAGTATCGGATACGACCAGCTTCGCATTTCCCTGCGGGGCGTTCTCAAGAGTGATGTTCCTCAGCGCCACGAAGTAACCCGTGTCCTGGATCAGATGACGAAGATTGCAAAGGATGAAATTGAAGGAGAGCCCGTCGTTGACTACGACGAAGGGCTGTCTACCTTGCACGTGTCTGATCCTTACTTTGCCTACTATCTGCGTTGGGGACACGCTGACAGGGAAGTAGTGGGCTAGAAGGCTCTTGAAGATCTTGTTTGTGGATGGGCGTCTCCGGGTCGGGGGCGCCCGTCTCGCTGTTATGGGGTGGTGGGGGCGAGGGTCCAGGTGCCGCTTGCGCGGGTGAGTCCAACATTCCTCCCCCTTTCGAGCGGGTGCCTGAGTTTGTGCAGCAACGAAGTACAGCAACCGTTGCGGTCGTAGCTGACCGCTGGCGGACGCCACAGGCTGAGTGACCGGGACAGGAGATCTCGGCGACCAAGCGCATCGAGGGGCGCGGGCGTGCCATAGCCGTGCCAGATCGAGCGGTACATGACGATCAATCACGGCAGTTGGCGGCGACTGCCCCCACAAGCAGGCGGCGTGGGCTACCCGCAGCTCAGAGCGGGTAGCCCACGCCAATCCTTGCAAGGCAGGGGTCGTCGGTCCGAATCCGACGGGAGCTCTGCACCTTTGGCCCAGCCTACGGCTCGGTGCAGACCATGGGATCCAGACAGCAGAAGACACCCGTCAGGACGCCCTGCCACTCCTGAACTGCACGACCCTCGCTCACGCTGTCTCCCCACCGACGGAGTCTCGTGTGTGGCCCTGACCAGCTAGGACGTCAGTCTGACCGTTCCTATCGCACCCGTCACGTGCAGCAAGAGGCCGGAAGCATGCGAGATTCGGCCAACCAGAGGCACCAGGAATGTCGTGAAGTCACGACATTTTCTTGGCATTGTTCTTCTCGTGTGAGAAGAAGTCGGGTGCGCATATGCGCAGCCCCGCAGCTCAGCCGCGGACGGCTCTCTGCCTTCTTCCAGCCGCGCTCGAACTGCACGACGCTCTTGCAAGTGTCCTGTTCAGAGCGACCGCGAAGCGGCCCGGCCAGACAGGCAGTTAGCTTCTAGTTCGACGGCGAGATCGCCGCGCAAAACGCCCGCCCAGCTGCCCGGCTGGAGACCACAGCAGCATGGACGGGCGCGACGTACCCCATCTCAGGAGGCACATCCATGACTCTTTCCCCTTCCCCTAACCCTGTGTCAACCCCGGCTCCCCAGATCTGGCCAGTGGCCGTGATCGTCATCGTGGTCGTGCTGCGGGCACCGGCTGACATCCTGCCGGCTGCCCTCTCGGCGGTCGCTGGCATCGTGGCCCTCGTGGTCGGCGGGCGCCACGTGGCGGCGACGGCGGGCACGCGAGCTGCGCGCAGCTGAGTGTCTAACTGCGCGACAACGGCCCCGCACAACGCCGCACGTCCACGGACGCCGATGGACCGTTCGCACAGGTCACTGGCACATTGGGCCTTGGCGTTCCGCTCCCCCGAGTTGCTTCGGGACGAAGAGGCCCGATCGACGCGGGGTGAGTTCGTCCATGCCCGACCCCAACCCCGCAAGGACACCACCCAACGTCCGCGCCACCTGCCCCACCAGGGCCGCCCCCGTCACGCCGCCTCGCGCAAGCCGCCGTACCCCCGGGCCAGTGTCAGCAGCAGCTCCAGCCGCCGCCAGCCGAACGGCACCCCGACCAGGCGCACCAGGCCCCGGCCCTGTGCGTCGGTATCGGCGACTGCCCGCAGATGGCAGCGCTCCACCCCCAGCTCCGCGAGCACCGCGTTCAACTCCTCCGCAGCGTCTCGGGCCGCGCGCCAGCCCGACGCGTAGTCCACGCCCGGCAGCCACACCCACGTGTCCGGGTCCAGGCCGTCCGCCGGCCCCGCGAAGAAGCCGCCATCCCCGTCCAACCGACCGTCAACTCCCCTGATCAACAACCGAACCGGCGCCTTCCGTGTACAGACATGCCGATGAGCCCGGTACCATCGGCACCGGGTTCACACCCACCGGACCACCCCACTGCCCGCCAAGGATGCGGGGTGGTCCGGCAAGTCTTCAGTTGTGGCCACTCACAGGTCAGGGCCGGTCAGGATCCCAGTCCTCCCACTCGCAGCCGAAGATGCTGTGGAACAGCTCCGCCTCGCTCATCACCGGCACCCGCGCATCGATCCCGAGCTCCCGCAGCCTGGCCGCAGCCGTCAGCCGGAGTAGTGCCGCCTCCCGGTACCCGGGCTCCGCGACCCGCGCTGCCGCCCGTTCATGAGCCGACCGGCGGCGCGGGCTGACCAGCAGCGCCGGCCGGGAGAACTGACCCTGCAGACCCCACCACATCTCCAGCCGCGCCCACCGGCCCCAGAGCCACCGGATCACTTCGCACCCGCTTCGGCCGGGCGCACCCACACCACATGCGACTTGCCGCACATGGCGAACGTGAGCTTCAGCTCGCCGTCACGCTTGATGAATTCGGCTACCCGCTCCGCCGCGTCCGGCCGGGTGAGGAAGTACTCGTAGGCGTCGTACTGCACCACGCCCAGCGGCAGCGGCCGCAGCGACGACCACAACGCCGCCAGCGCATCCGGCAACCGGGAGAAGGTCGCCGGTCCCGTCACACCCCCGATCTCGACCGTCACCGGCCCCTCACCGACGGCGGCCGGGGTACGGGTGCTCTTTCCGACTCTCATCGCCGGTCCTTCCCAAGAGGCGCCCCCTGAGGCGCAATTGAATGCCTGCCGCGAGGACGGCGGCTCGGACGGTGTTGGCACTGGCCCCCGGCCGGGTGGCAACGGCGTGGATCGATGCCCGCCGGCCGACGCAGAGAAGGACGGTCTCCGTCCTTGGCAGCAGCAGCGGAGACTGCCAGTCCCGCGCTACGCCACAGCGCTCCAACGGCAACCCTTGGGGTACGCCACCGGCCGCACCGATCCGCGCCCACGACATCCCGGCCCGGTAGTCCGGCGATCACTCGCTGAGCCACGCCGCCCAACGTGCTCCAGTCGGGCCCCACGCTCACGCGGGCACCTCGCCCGTACGCCGGGGGTGGTGCCGATGGACACCGACCACACCACTGCCCACGACGATGAACCGTGCTGTCCCCGTCCGCAGGCCCGCGCCGCAGTAGAAGCACCGCGACACCTCCACCCGCGCCGAGCGCTTGACGCGCCTCACGACGCACCCTCCGCCGGGCCTACGTGCGCCCATACGAACTTCCCGGCCCCGCCCGGACGCGGACAGCATCCCCACGCCACCGCCAGCGACTGGACCAGCGGCAGCCCGCGCCCCGACTCGTCGTCACCGTCCCGCAGCGGCCGCACCTCCGGTCGCTCACAGCTCGCGTCGTGCACCTCGATCCGCAGCCGCCCAACCGCCACCCCGAACTGCACAGCGATCGACGGCGACACACAGGCATGCTCAACGGCATTGGTCACCAGCTCGCTGAGCAGCAGCTCGCCCACGTCGACGTAGAGTTCGCCGCCCTCCAGCCCGGCCAGGAACTCGCGGAGCAGCAACCGGGCAACGCCGGCCGACCTCCGGTGACACGGCAACCGATGGACGCGCTCGCACGCCACCTCCACCCCCTTGGGCAAGGTCACACCGCCGGAAGCACCCTTCGAAGTGATCACACCCGCACCGCCCTCCGGAAGCCACTCCGTGCGCATCCGGACTGTCCAGGCGCCTGCCTTCAGGATTGCGAAGCGGAAGAGCGAAGACGTACCCAGCGTGATTACCCAATGTGGGTAAACTCACAGGTACTCAACTTGCCTGCGGGAAGCCGAAGATCATCACAATGCGAGGGGGCCGCTCATGGCGGATGTCGGAATTCCGCAGAGGCTGCCAAGAGCCCTCCTGGCCGACCCTGAAATGATCACGGCTTGCAGGACCCGGGACTTCTCCGCCGTCTTCCGTCTGCTCAAGCACGCGGGGATCTATCCGTCCCTCATCGCGCGGGCGTGCGACCTGACTCCGAGCCGGGTCGGTGAGGTCATCGCAGGCAAGCGCCGGATCGAGAAGATCGACCTTGTGGAACGTGTGGCCGATGGTCTGCACCTCCCCGGGCACATGCTCGGTCTCGCCGCCCGGAGCTGGGAGCAGTTCACCGCAGCCCCCGGATCCGACCCCGCGTTCAGCCGACGACCAGCCACTCCGTCCTGCGGCGTAACGGCCGCCGGTCCTGTGATCGACGCCGAGTTCTTCGCCTCACAGATCCGCACCATCATGCCCGGCCACTACAAGGCCGCGAACCTGTTCGGTTCTCGGCATGCGCTCGATCCGGTGGAGCGGCACGTCCGGTCGATCGACCGCTTACAGGCCCACACCGCCGGCCCCGCCCGGGACGACCTACTCGTACTCGGTGCCCGGATCGCCGAGTTCCTCGGGTGGCTTCACCAGGATCTCGGCGACTTCACGCAGGCAACGTACTGGTCGGACCGCTCCATGGAATGGTCCCAGGAGACCGGCGACGACCTCATGACCTCGTACGTCCTGTTCCGGAAGAGCAACCAGGCCACCGCCCGCCGTAACCCTCAGCAGGCCGTCAGCCTCGCGCGAGCCGCTCAGCGGGTGCCTGGTGTGACACCGCGAATCCGGGCGCTGGCAGTGCAGCAGGAGGCCCAGGGGCATGCCCTCATGGGTAACCCGAAGTTCGCTCAGACGAAGTTCGACGAGGCGCACGAGTTGGCAGCGTCGCCGGACGAGCCGGAGGACGACGACGCGTTGGACACCGCCTACTGCACCGCCACCTATGTGGAGATGCAGCGCGCGAACTGCTGGATCGAGCTCGGTGACCCGCAGCGCGCGGCCGAGGTGTTCGAATCGGAGCTCACGGTCCTGCCGCAGGTTTACCGCAACGACCAGGGCGTGTACCTCTCGCGGCTTGCGCGTGCCTATGCGACCGCAGGCGAGCCGGAGCAGGGCGCGGCAGCAGCCGACCGAGCTCTGTCGATCGTGCTCGATACCGAGTCGGCGAGGGCCTTCGGCGAACTGTCCGCCGCCAACCAGGCGTTGAAGAGATGGAGCGCCACGCCGGCCGTGGCGGCTTTCTCCGGTCGCCTCGCGCTGGCCCGCAGTGCGGTCGGCCCTCGCCTTCAGACGAGTTGATGGGAGAAGCTGGGATCATGGACGCACTGATCACGCAGGCCACTTCCGCCGACGAGCGCCGTCGAGGCTCCAGGGTGGCGGTCCTGCCGGTGGGAAGTTTCGAGCAGCACGGCGCACACCTGCCGCTGACCACCGACACGGTGATCGCGAGCATGATCGCCCAGCGCATCGCCACCGACTACGACTTGTTCCTGCTCCCGCCGATCACCGTCGCGTGCTCGCACGAACACGCGCCCATCACCGGGACGGTCAGCATCAGCGCCACCACCCTCTACGCCATCGTCAACGACATCTGGAAGTCGCTCCAGGCGTCCGGCGTCCCCGGGCTGCTCGTCGTCAACGCCCATGGCGGCAACTACGTACTCTCCAACGTCGTACAGGAGGCCAACACCACCGGACGGAACCTGGCGCTCTTCCCGGTCCGGGAGGACTGGCACCAGGCCCGCGCACAGGCCGGGTTGGAGACCACCGGGGCGGAGGACATGCACGGCGGCGAAGTCGAGGTGTCACTCCTGCTCCACGGCGCGCCGCACCTCGTCCGCGAGGGGATCGAGCAGGACGACCACGACGCCCCCGAGCGCCCCCACCTGCTGACGCTGGGCATGGCCGGCTACACCGAGAACGGCATCATCGGCCGCCCGTCCCTGGCCACGGCCGTCAAGGGCAAAGCCGTCCTCGACAGCCTCTCGCGCTCTGCCGCCGCCCACCTGGCAGCCCTCAACGTGATCTGAAAACCAGGGCCAGCGCCCCAGCCGGGGCCGCTAGCTTGGAGCGCGCAATGGAGCCCTCCCCGCGCTTGATCGGGGAGGGCTCCATTTTTCACTCTCAGGGGTCAGACCCACTCGATCTCGGAGTGGACGTTGGATCCAACCTCTCGGGTCGGCAAGGGCGTCCTGATGACCTCGCGCCTCGCCTGGGGGAGGGAAGCCCTCGCCCCGAGCTCGCCGAGGATCTGCTCTCGCTCCCCCTCCGGAAGGCTGTGAATTAAGTCACACAGCTCTTCCATGGCCCCACTCATGCCGACGGGGCTTTCTGCTGGTCAGCGGGCTTTACCACCGTCAGCGGCAGCAACTTCACGCCCGTGGGGCCGATTTGTATGGCCGTGTCCATCTGCGGGCACACCCCGCAGTCGAAGCAAGGCGTCCAGCGGCAGTCCTCGACCTCGACCTCTTCGAGGGCGTCCTGCCAGTCCTCCCAGAGCCAGTCCTTGTCGAGGCCGCTGTCCAGGTGGTCCCAGGGGAGGACCTCCTCGTAGGTGCGCTCGCGGGTGGTGTACCACTCGACGTCGACGCCGGTGCCGGCCAGGCCCTTCTCGGCGGCGGCCATCCAGCGGTCGTACGAGAAGTGCTCGCGCCAGCCGTCGAAGCGGCCGCCGTCCTCGTAGACCGCCCGGATGATCCCGGCGGTGCGGCGGTCGCCGCGGGAGAGCAGGCCCTCGACGATGCCGGGCTTGCCGTCGTGGTAGCGGAAGCCGATGTTCTTGCCGTACTTGCGGTCCTGGCGGATCGCGTCCCGGAGCTTGCCGAGCCGGGCGTCGGTGGCCTCGGCGGAGAGCTGCGGGGCCCACTGGAAGGGGGTGTGCGGCTTGGGGACGAACCCGCCGATCGACACCGTGCAGCGGATGTCGTTCTGGCCGGTGACCTCGCGGCCCTTCTGGATGACGTTCTTCGCCATCTCGGCGATCTGCAGCACGTCCTCGTCGGTCTCGGTGGGGAGGCCGACCATGAAGTACAGCTTCACCTGGCGCCAGCCGTTGCCGTACGCGGCGGCGACGGTGCGGATCAGGTCCTCCTCCGACACCATCTTGTTGATCACCTTGCGGATGCGCTCACTGCCGCCCTCGGGGGCGAAGGTGAGGCCCGAGCGGCGGCCGTTGCGGGTCAGCTCGTTGGCGAGGTCGATGTTGAAGGCGTCCACCCGGGTGGACGGGAGCGACAGGCCGACCTTGTCCTCGGTGTAGCGGTCGGCCAGGCCCTTGGCGATCTCGCCGATCTCGGTGTGGTCGGCGCTGGAGAGCGAGAGCAGGCCGACCTCCTCGAAGCCGGTCGCCTTCAGGCCGCGCTCGACCATCTCGCCGATGCCGGTGATGCTTCGCTCCCGGACGGGACGCGTGATCATGCCGGCCTGGCAGAAGCGGCACCCTCGGGTGCAGCCCCGGAAGATCTCGACGGACATCCGCTCGTGCACGGTCTCGGCGAGCGGGACGAGCGGCTGCTTGGGGTAGGGCCACTCGTCGAGGTCCATCACGGTGTGCTTGGAGACCCGCCACGGCACGCCGGGGGCGTTCGGCACCACGCGGGCGATCCGGCCGTCGGGCAGGTACTCGACGTCGTAGAAGCGCGGGACGTACACGCCGCCGGTCTTGGCCAGGCGCAGCAGCACCTCGTCCCGGCCGCCGGGCCGGCCCTCGGCCTTCCAGGTGCGGATGATCTCGGTCATGTCGAGCACGGCCTGCTCGCCGTCGCCGATGACCGCGCAGTCGATGAACTCCGCGATCGGCTCGGGGTTGAAGGCCGCGTGGCCGCCCGCGAGGACGATCGGGTCGTCGATGGTGCGGTCCTTGGCCTCCAGCGGGATGCCCGCGAGGTCCAGGGCGGTGAGCATGTTGGTGTAGCCGAGCTCGGTGGAGAAGGAGAGCCCGAACACGTCGAACGCCTTCACCGGGCGGTGCGCGTCGACGGTGAACTGCGGGACCTTGTGCTCGCGCATCAGCGCTTCGAGGTCCGGCCAGACGCTGTAGGTGCGCTCGGCGAGCACGCCCTCGCGCTCGTTGAGCACCTCGTAGAGGATCATGACGCCCTGGTTGGGGAGCCCGACCTCGTAGGCGTCCGGGTACATCAGCGCCCAGCGGACGTCGCAGGCGTCCCAGTCCTTGACGGTCGAGTTGAGCTCGCCGCCGACGTACTGGATCGGCTTCTGGACGTGCGGGAGGAGGGCCTCCAGGCGTGGGAAGACCGATTCGACTGTCATAGAACTAGGAACCCTTACGACATGGAAGGTGTCGCGCTGAGCACGTCCCGTGGAGGGGGCGGCGGGCGACGGGGCTGACCCTCAAGGGTAGCCGAGCCTCGGGGGGCCGCAGGGCGCGCCGGTGCCGAAAAGGACGAGCGACAAGCGACCGACGAAGGAGGGAGTGCCGGAGGGTGGGCCCCTCCTGCCCGATGCCGGGCAAGGAGGGCGATTGTCGGCACCGGGTCGAAGCGCCCGGAGGCCCCGAAAGGAGGAGACGTTCAGGTTCCTATGGGTCGCTGCGAACGCACGGACTGCAGCAGGCCGATGGCGATCCAGACCGCGAACATCGAGGACCCGCCGTAGGAGACGAACGGCAGTGGGATGCCTGCGACCGGCATGATGCCGAGCGTCATGCCGATGTTCTCGAAGGCCTGGAAGGCGAACCAGGCGATCACCCCGCCGGCCAGGATGGTGCCGTACAGGTCGGTGGCCTGGCGGGCGATCCGGCAGGCGCGCCAGAGCACCACGCCGAGCAGCAGGATCAGGGTGATGCCGCCGACGAAGCCGAGTTCCTCGCCGGCGACGGTGAAGACGAAGTCGGTCTGCTGCTCGGGGACGAACTGGCCGGTGGTCTGGGTGCCGTGGAACAGGCCCATGCCGGTCAGGCCGCCGGAGCCGATGGCGATCCGGGCCTGGGCGGTGTTGTAGCCGACGCCGGCCGGGTCCAGGGCGGGGTTGGCGAAGGCGGCGAAGCGGTCGATCTGGTACTTGCTGAGGACGCCGAGCTGCCAGATCGCGGCGGCGCCGCCGCCGCCGGCCACCAGCAGGCCGAAGACCCAGCGGTTGGGGACGCCGGAGGCCAGCAGGATGCCCATGATGGTGACGGCCATCACCATGACCGAGCCGAGGTCGGGCATCAGCATCACGACGCAGATCGGGATGCCGGCGATCACCAGGGCCTGGAGCACGCTCTTGTCGCCGGGGATCTCCCGTTCCCCCGCGTCGACGCGGGCGGAGAGCACCACGGCCATCCCGAGCACGATCGCGAGTTTGGCGAATTCGGCGGGCTGGAGTGAGAAGCCGCCGCCGAACTGGATCCAGGAGTGTGCGCCGTTGACGCGCGAGCCGAGCGGGCTGAGCGCGGTGACCAGTATCACCAGGACGGCCAGGTAGAGGACGGGTACGGCGGTGCGCACCCGGCGTACTCCTATCAGGACCGTGATCCCGCAGAGCACCAGCCCGATCAGCAGGTTGGTGAGGTGCCGGTAGAGGAAGTACTGCGGGTCGCCGTGGGTGAGGTTGTCGCGTCCTCTGGTCGCGGACCAGACGAGCAGGGAACTGCCCAGCGAGAGCGCCAGCGCGGCCAGGATCATGATCCAGTCGAGCCGCCGCAGCGGGGAGTCCTTGGCCAGCGCCCGGGCGATCGAGCCCCGCTGCGGGGAGAGCCGGACGGGCCGGTACGAGCCGTAGGCGGTCATGCCCGGATCCTTCCGTTGAGGGCGCGGGCGGCGGGCCGGCCGGCGGCGCGGGCCGGTTCGAGGGCGGCGGGCAGCGCCTGGTAGCCGCCGGAGGTGTCCATCGGCTGGACCGGGTCGAGGAACGAGGCCTGGGTGAGGACGGCGGTGCCGTCCGGGTTGAACTTGGGCAGCTCGGCCTGCGGCTTGTTGAGCAGGGCCTTGGTGGTGTCCACGTTGCCCTTGTCGTCGACGCCGTACAGCGCCTGGTAGATCCGGCGGACGGCGTCGCCGGAGCCGCCGGAGCCGGTGCCGCCCTGGCTGATCGTCATCACGACCGCGTAGTCGGCGCTGTAGGTGGTCAGCCAGGAGGTGGTCTGCTTGCCGTAGACCTCGGCGGTGCCGGTCTTGGCGTGCAGCTCGATCTTGCCCTGCGGCCAGCCGGCGCCGGCGAACTTCCAGGCGGCGGTACCGCTGGTGATGACGCCGGCGGTGGCCTGGTTGATGTACTGCAGGGTCTTGTCGTCGTCCGGCAGCTTGCCGTCCGCGTGCGGGTCGATGTTGCGGACGAGCTGTCCGCTCGGGCTCACCACGGCCTTGGCGATGGTCGGGCGGTAGAGCGTGCCGCCGTTGGCCAGCGCCGAGTAGATCCGGGCCATCTGGACCGGGGTCACCAGGGTGTCGCCCTGGCCGATGGCGTAGTTGACGGCGTCACCGGCGCGCATCTGGTAGCCGTCGATGCAGTTCTCGCGGGCGATCTGGTCCGAGTAGCCGGTGCCGCCCTTGGCGGCCTGGGCGCACCAGGCGTCCTTGTTGCTGTCGTAGAAGGACTGCTTCCACTGCCGGTCGGGCACCCGGCCGGTCACCTCGGAGGGCAGGTCGATGCCGGTCTTGGCGCCGAGGCCGAACTGGTGGGCGGTCTTGAAGAACCAGTCACCGGGGTCGGACTTGGGCTTGATGCCGCCGTCCTTGACCCACTGGTCGTACGCCAGGCCGTAGAAGACGGTGTCGCAGGAGATCTCCAGGGCCTTCTCCAGGCTGATGTCGCCGAAGCTCTCGCCCTCGAAGTTCTTGAACTCGCGGCCGCCGATGGTCATGCTCGGCGGGCAGGAGTAGTGGCCGTCCAGCGAGTAGCCGGCCTGCACGGCGGCGGAGGTGGAGACGACCTTGAAGGTCGAGCCGGGCGCGGACTGACCCTGTATGGCCCGGTTCAGCAGCGGGTAGTTGGAGTCCGTGTTGGTCAGCGCCTGGTAGTCGTTGGCCGAGATGCCGCCGACCCAGAGGTTGGGGTCGTAGGTCGGGGCGCTGGCCATCGCGATGATCCGGCCGGTGTGCACGTCCATCACCAGGGCGGCGCCGGAGTCCGCGACGAAGTTCTCGTTGGTCACCGTGTCGAAGGTCTTGCGGGCGTCCGACATCGCCTGGAGCAGGTTGTCCTCGACGGACTTCTGCACCCGTGCGTCGAGGCTGGTGACCAGGTTGTTGCCGGGCTGCGCGGGGATGCTGCCGGGATCGGTGCCGATCACCCGGCCGAGGTTGTCGACGGCCAGCTTGTCGACGCCGGTGGTGCCGCGCAGGTCGCTGTCGTAGACGGACTCCAGTCCGGCGCGGCCGACCTGGTCGGAGGGCAGCCGGCGGTCCCGGCCGGTCTTGTCGGCGGACTTGGCGACCTCGTCGTCCGTCACCGGGGAGAGGTAGCCGATCACCTGGGCGGCGTTGGCGCCGTCGGGGCCCGGGTACTGGCGGACGGCGGTGGGCTGGGCGGTGACGCCGGGGAAGTCCTCGCGGCGTTCCATTATCTGCATCGCCTGCTGGGTGGTGGCCTGCTGGGTGACCGGGATCGGCTGGTACGGCGAGCCGTTCCAGCAGGGCTGCGGCGTCTTGGCGTCGCAGAGCCGGACCTTCTCCTGGACCTCCTTGGCGGGCACCCCGAGCACGTCGGCGAGCCGGCCGAGCACGGCCTTGCCGTGGTCCTTCTGCTGGAGCAGCGAGGTACGGCTGACCGAGACCACCAGCTTGGTCTGGTTGCCCGCCAGCACCCGGCCCGAGGCGTCCAGGATCTCGCCGCGGACGGCCGGTTCGACCACCTCGCGGATGTGGTTGCCCTGGGCCTTGGCGACGTACTGGCTGCCGGTGCGGATCTGCAGGTACCAGAGCCGTCCACCGAGGGTGGCGAGCAGTGACAGCACCAGGACCTGGAGGACCACCAGACGGATCGTCACCCGGCGGGTGCGGCCGGTCTCCGGGATATTGCTCATGCCCCCTCCTCGCTACGCTCGTCGGTTGCGTCGCAATACGCGCCCCTGTTGACGGTTCTCTCGCTCCGCTCGCTCACTGTGGTCGCTCCTCAGGGGCGCTTGGCCAGGCCGGGCACGCGCTTCTTCCGGCCGAACGCCGTCCGGCCGTACGAAGGGAGCGGGGAGGCCTCGCGGGTGGTGCGGTAGCGGGCGAGGCTGCCGAGGCCGGAGCCTCCGCCGTCGCCCGTCTCGGCGGACATCGGGTCGCGGTCGAAGCGGCGCGCCAGCAGCATCACGGCGGGGACCACGAACGGCGCCAGCAGGACGTCGTACAGCAGGGCGCTGAAGACCAGTCCGGTGAGGCCGACGTGGCGGGCGGCGGTGTCGCCGACCAGGGCGCCGACCATCGCGTACAGCAGGGTGGAGACCACGGCCGCGCCGGCCACCACCACCAGGGCGCTGAGGGCGGAGCGCTGACGGCTGCCCTCGGGGCGGAGCAGGCCGACGGCGTAGCCGACCACGCAGAGCACCAGTGCGTAGCGGCCGATGGCGTGGTCGGACGGCGGTGCGAGGTCGGCCAGCAGACCGGCGGCGAAGCCGACCACGCAGCCGCCGGACGGTCCGTAGACCAGGGCCAGGCCGACCACGATGAGCATCAGCAGATCGGGGGTGGCGCCGGGCAGTTGCAGCCGGCCGAGCACGCTGACCTGGAGGACCAGGCCGAGCAGCGTCAGGACGGCGGCGAGCAGGATGCGGGACGGTCGCACGGTCAGTTCCCCCCTGTGGGGCTCGCGGCAGGCGGTGCGGCGGCGGCCGGCGCGGCCGGCTGCGCGGCGGCGGGCGCGGGGGCCGCCGGGGCCGGCGGCAGCACCGAGTCGCGCGGGTCGGTGCGCGGCGGTACGACCACCACTCCGACCAGGTCGAGCCGGGTGAACTGGACGAAGGGCTCGACCAGGACGGTCTTGGTCAGCTCGCCGGGAGTCGCTTCGACGGTGACCACCTTGCCGACCGGCACGCCGGCGACGAACGGGCGGCCGCTCTGCGAGCCGAAGGTGACCAGCCGGTCGCCCGGCTTGACCTGCGCCTTGCCGTTGAGCAGCGAGACCCGCATCGGGCCGGTGCCCTGGCCGTTGGCGAAGCCGATCTCGCCGGAGCCCTCCAGCCGGGTACCGGCGGTGAAGCCGGGGTCGGTGGCGAGCAGGACGGTCGCGGTGGTCGGGGCGACGGTGGTGATGCGGCCGACCAGGCCCTGGCCGTTGATCACGGTCATGTCCCGGGTCAGGCCGTCGTCGCTGCCGGCGTCGATGGTGATCGTCCAGGAGAAGGCCTGGGCCGCGCCGATCGCGATGACCTGGGCGGCCTTGATGGTGTAGCCCCCGGCGCCGGCGGTGCGCAGCAGGTCGTCGAGCTGCTTGGTCCGGCCGGTCGCGGTGTCGGAGGAGGCGACCCGCTGGCGGAGCTCGGTGTTCTCGCGGGTGATCTGGTCCAGCCGCTGCTGGTGGGTGCTCGCGTCGCGGACCGCCCGGACCGTCTCGGCGACCGGGTCGACGGCGCCGGACGCCGCCCGTTCGACGGGCCCGAGGACTCCGGCGGCCGCGCGTCTGGCGCCTACCAGCGGTGAGCTCTCGCCGCCCTTGATGTCGACGGTGATGAGCGCGAAGGCTACGGCGACCAGGAGGACGAGTAGTAGCCGGCTCTCTCGGGTGTCCCTCACGGTGCTGGAGCTGCCCCTTCAGTTCCGGACCACCCACCCCGTGCCGTCGGGCCCGGGGTGGGGAGCGTTCAGTTGGAAGACTGTCTGTCGCCGGAGCCGGCTAGCGGCGCGGCTGGGCGTCGAGGACCTGCTGGAGGGCCTCGAACTCCTCGACGCACTTGCCGGAGCCGAGTGCGACCGAGTCCAGCGGGTTCTCGGCGATGTGGATCGGCATGCCGGTCTCGCGGCGCAGGCGCTCGTCCAGGCCGCGCAGCAGGGCGCCGCCGCCGGTGAGCACGATGCCACGGTCCATCACGTCGCCGGCCAGCTCGGGCGGGCACTGGTCGAGCGTGGTCTTCACCGCGTCGATGATGGAGTTGACCGGCTCGTCGATGGCCTCGCGGACCTCGGCGGCGGAGATCACCACGGTCTTCGGCAGGCCGCTGACCAGGTCGCGGCCGCGGATCTCGGCGTGCTCGTCCTTCTCGCCCTCCAGGCCGAAGGCGGAGCCGATGCTCATCTTGATCTGCTCGGCGCTGCGCTCACCGAGGAGGAGCGAGTACTCCTTCTTGATGTGCTGGACGATCGCGTTGTCCAGCTCGTCGCCGGCCACCCGGATGGACTGCGCGGTGACGATGCCGCCGAGCGAGATGACGGCGACCTCGGTGGTGCCGCCGCCGATGTCCACGACCATGTTGCCGGTGGCCTCGTGGACGGGCAGGCCCGCGCCGATCGCGGCGGCCATCGGCTCCTCGATGATGTGCACCTGGCGCGCACCGGCCTGCGAGCTGGCCTCGATCACGGCGCGGCGCTCCACCCCGGTGATGCCGCTGGGCACGCAGACCACGACGCGGGGGCGGGCGAGGTAGCGGCGGCGGTGGATCTTCAGGATGAAGTAGCGGAGCATCCGCTCGGTGATCTCGAAGTCGGCGATCACTCCGTCCTTGAGCGGCCGGATGGCGACGATGTTGCCGGGCGTGCGCCCGATCATCTTCTTGGCCTCGGAGCCGACCGCCAGGATGCCGCCGGTGTTGGTGTTCACGGCGACGACGGACGGCTCGTTGAGGACGATCCCCTTGCCCCTGACGTACACCAGCGTGTTGGCAGTGCCGAGGTCGATCGCCATGTCACGGCCGATGAACGACAGGTTGTTGGCCATGGGGTGTGGAGTGCCTTCCCGGGCTCGGAGTCATCAGACGACGGGGAGTTGGGCGGACACCAGCTGAGCAGCCGTACCGGGCCCGTGAGTTGTGTCCATCGTAGCCACGCCGGTCAGCTCGAACGCGACGTCCGGCATACACCCCATTGTCCGGGGTGTGACTACTTCTCCCTGGATTGGGACGCCGTGTCGGGGCATGGAGTTCCGTATTTGAGGATCAGAATCTCAGATTCACCTGGTCGGGCCAGAGTGGGGGTCCCACCTGGCCCGACCAGGGCGAACCGGTCACGCGTGCGAGGGGAAGAAGATCTTGATCTCGCGCTCGGCGGACGCCTCGGAGTCGGAGGCGTGGATCAGGTTCTCGCGGGTGATCGTGGCGAAGTCACCACGGATCGTGCCGGGGCCGGCCTGCAGCGGATCGGTCGCACCGGCCAGCGCGCGGATGCCCGGGACGACGTTCTCGCCCTCGACGATCAGCGCGAGCGACGGGCCGGAGGTCATGAACTCCAGCAGCGGCTCGTAGAACGGGCGGCCGATGTGCTCCTCGTAGTGCTGCTCCAGCGTGGCCCGGTCGAACGTGCGCAGCTCGACGGCGGCCAGCCGCCAGCCGGCCTTCCGCTCGATCCGGCTGATGATCTCGCCGGCCAGGCCGCGGCTGACGGCGTCGGGCTTGAGCAGAACGAGAGTGCGCTGGGACACGGTGCGGCTCCTGGGGATTGGGTACGGCATGGTGTATGCGGCTACCCCTGAGGTTACCTTGCGTGAGCAGCACGTCCGTGCGAGCCGCGCTCCGCGCGCGGGGAGTCGTACCCGCCCGGGCAACCTACGCACGTGGGCAACCAGATCAGGGGCGCGGGGAACTGCGCGCGCAACCGTGCACCTTCGTGGGTGCCTGGTCGCGCAGTTCCCCGCGCCCCTGGGAGGGTGCATGGCTGAGGCGTTGCCCCGGCGGGGCTACGCGCGAGCTGCCTTGATGGCGTCGATCTTGCGGCCGTAGTGGACCGAGCACCACCAGAGGCCGGCGAAGACCGCACCGACGACGTACATCATCGGGAGGACGGTGCCGCTGGCGATCAGGGCGATCTGGAGGGCCCAGCCGACGGGGACCGCGCCCGGACGGCTGAGGGTGCCGCAGAGCAGGACGCAGAGCACCATGGCCGCGCCGGTGACGGCCCAGATGGTCGCCGACGGGACGTCGGTGAGCCGCATGGCCACCAGGCCGCCGAACAGCAGCACCAGGACCTCGCCGATCAGGGTCGACGAGCAGAGAACCCGCATGGTCACTTCCTCCCGAGCAGCAGGCGTGCCTCGCCCACCGTGATGACCGAACCGGTGACCAGGACGCCGCAGCCGCCGAGGTCGCCGTCCTCCTCCGCCAGGGTGACGGCGGCGTCGATCGCCTCGTCGAGGCGGGGTTCGACCTGGACCCGGTCCTCGCCGAAGATCTCGACCGCGAGGGCCGCGAGCCGGTCGACCGGCATCCGGCGGTGCGTCGAGTTCTCCGTGACGACGACCTCGGCGAGCAGCGGCTCGAAGGCCGACAGCAGGCCCGAGACGTCCTTGTCCCCGCTGGTGGCGATCACGCCGACCAGCTTGGTGAACCCGAAGGACTCGTTGATCGCCGCGACGGTGGCCTCGGCCCCGGCCGGGTTGTGGGCGGCGTCCAGCAGGATGGTGGGGCTGCGGCGGACGACCTCCAGCCGGCCCGGCGAGCTGACGCCGGAGAAGGCCTGCCGCACCTTGTCGATGTCGAGCTTCCCGGCCCGCGCACCGCCGATGCCGAAGAAGGCCTCGACGGCGGCCAGCGCCATTGCCGCGTTCTGGGCCTGGTGCTCGCCGTGCAGCGGCAGGAAGATGTCCTCGTAGTCCTCGCCGCCCAGGCCGCGCAGCGTCACCAGCTGCCCGCCGATGGCGACCTCGCGGTGCCGGACACCGAACTCCATGCCCTCGCGGGCCACCGTCGCGTCCACCTCGACCGCGCGCTTCAGGATGGTCTGCGCGGCGTCCAGCTGCTGCTGCGCGACGACCGCGATGGCGCCCGGCTTGATGATCCCGGACTTCTCGACCGCGATCTCGCCGGTGGTGTTGCCCAGCTTGTCGGTGTGGTCGAGCGAGATCGGGGCGATGACCGAGACGTCCGCGTCGATCACGTTGGTGGCGTCCCAGGAGCCGCCCATGCCGACCTCGACGACGGCGACGTCCACCGGGGTATCGGCGAAGACCGCGTACGCCATCGCGGTGAGCACCTCGAAGAAGGAGAGCGCGACGGGCTGCTGCTCGTCGACCATCCGCAGGTAGGGCTCGATGTCGCGGTAGGTCTCGACGAACAGCTCGGGGCTGATCGGCGAGCCGTCCAGGCTGATCCGCTCGGTCACCGACTCGACGTGCGGGCTGGTGTAGCGGCCGGTGCGCAGCTCGAAGGAGTTCAGCAGCCGCTCGACCATCCGGGCGGTGGAGGTCTTGCCGTTGGTACCGGTGATGTGGATCGAGGGGTAGGCGCGCTGCGGGGAGCCGAGGATGTCCATCAGCGCCGCGATCCGGTCGAGCGAGGGCTCCAGCTTGTTCTCCGGCCAGCGCTGCGCGAGCGCGGCCTCCACATCGGACAGCTCGGCCGCCGGGGCGGCGGGGTCTGCGCTCGTGGGGCGGATCGTGTACGGGTTCTGCTCGGCCTTGTCGCTCACGTCCCCAGTCTACGGAGCCGCCGGCCTCCGCAGGCGCCGCCCCGGGGGTGTGCCGCCGGGGCCCGTCCCGGCCGGCCGTCGTGCCCGGTGATCCGACCGGTCTCCCCCGCTAGGACTGCCGGGCTTCCGGGATCCCGGGGGCCCGGCCCGTCCGGCCGCCGTGGCGGCGCCGCAGTTCGGCCGCGACCTCCTCCGCCTCGCCCTCGGGCAGCAGCGGCAGCATCATCGCCACCGCCTGGAGCAGGCCGCCGAGCAGGTAGGTGGTGTCCGCCGTGGCGCCGACCAGCGTCTGCACGGTGCCGACGTCGCCGTCCGCGACCGCCTCGACCAGGCGGGCGACGTCGGCCGTCTCCTCGTCGACGGCCACCGCCGAGGTGTCGCCGGGGGCCCGGTGCGCCAGTGCGCGCAGCACCCGGTCGCCGACCTCGGGGGCGTACGCCTTGCGGACCGCCTCCGCGGCGATCCACACCAGCAGGGTGGTGACCTCGCGTTCGACCTGCTCCTCGAAGAGCAGCTCCAGCTCCTGGTCGAAGGCCAGCTGGTTGCCGTGCCGGAAGGCCAGCAGCAGCGTCGCCGCCCGGGCCTTGGCGGCCTCGACCGCCTCCGCAGGCAGTTCGTCGGCCAACTCCTTGGTCACCGCCATGCCGTGCCCTCCCGTCAGTCGCCACCACTGCCGAACTCCTGCTCACCGTACACAGTGGAACTCCAAGTTCCGGTGAACCCGCGCGTGTAACAGGCAGGGATAATCGGCGCAACTCGAAGAGTCCGGCATTGCACCGGAAAGGGGCCGCGCTATCACGGCCGGGATGGCGGCCCGGTATGCCGCACCGCTATCGGTGTCGAATCGGACCAATTCAGCTCAAACACCGACCGCGAAACCCGCCGGAGCGCCCCGGCCTCCCCGGCGCCGCGCCCGGAGCCGGCCGCCACCCGCACCACCTGCCCGGTCTCCCGGCAGATCCGGTGTCCGGCCGCGCAGCAGGGCTCCTCCGCCGGTGCGGAGGACACCGTCCCCGTCACCTGGCCGGCCGGTTCGGGCGGAGCACGGCCCGGGGTCGGATCGAATCTCTTCGTGCACATCTGCCACCGGCGGGAGCACAGGCGGGAATTCGGCCGAACGGGCTATCAGGAACCCCGGATAGCCCGCCGAATAGCGATCGTGACGACGGCCGGACCGGGCCGGGAGTTTCGCCCCGGTGTTATGCAACTCCCTTTGCCGGAACGCCAGAAGAGCGAAAGTACGGAACAGTGCAGCAGGGCGGCAGGGCCGGGGAACGGCCGAGGGCCGCGCCCTCCGCTCGGTGCGGGAGGCGCGGCCCTCGTGGAGGTGCCGGCGGGTCAGCCCTGCGGCAGGGCGGCCAGCTGGGCGGTGAGCCGGGCGATGTCGGCCTCGGCGGCCTCCTGGCGGCCGCGGATCTTCGCCACCACGTCGTCCGGCGCCTTGCCGAGGAAGGCCTCGTTGCCGAGCTTGGCGGTGGTCTGGGCCTTCTCCTTCTCGGCGGCCGCGAGGTCCTTGGTGAGGCGCTTGCGCTCCGCCGGGACGTCGATGGTGCCGGAGAGGTCCAGCGCGACGGTGGCGCCCGCGACCGGGAGCGAGGCCGTCGCCGAGAAGCCCTCCTCGGGGGCGGTCAGGCGCAGCAGCGAGCGGATCGCGTCCTCGTGCCCGGCCAGCGGCGTGCCGTCCAGGTCGAGGGTGGCGGGCACCTTCTGGCCCGGCTTGAGACCCTGGTCCGAGCGGAACCGGCGGACCTCGGTGACCACCTGCTGGAGCACGGCGACCTCGGCCTCGGCGGCGGCGTCCCGACGGGCCGGGTCGGCGGCCGGCCACTCGGTGACGACCAGCGACTCGGCGCCGGTGAGCGTCGTCCACAGCGTGTCGGTGACGAACGGGACCACCGGGTGCAGCAGACGCAGCGTCACGTCCAGCACCTCACCGAGCACCCGGCGGGCGGCGTCGGCCTGCGGGCCGCCCTTGGCCAGGGTGGTCTTGGAGAGCTCGACGTACCAGTCGAAGACCTCGTCCCAGGCGAAGTGGAACAGGGTGTCCGAGAGCTTGGCGAACTGGTAGTCGTCGTACAGCGCGTCGGCCTCGGCGACGGTCGCCTGCAGGCGGGAGAGGATCCAGCGGTCGACCGCCGTCATCTCCTCGGGGGCCGGCAGCGGGCCGTCGACCGTGGCGCCGTTCATCAGGGCGAACCGGGTGGCGTTCCAGATCTTGTTGCAGAAGTTGCGCGAGGCCTGCACCCAGTCCTCGCCGATCGGCACGTCGGCGCCGGGGTTGGCGCCACGGGCCAGCGTGAAGCGGACGGCGTCGGCGCCGTAGGCGTCCATCCAGTCCAGCGGGTCCACGGCGTTACCGGAAGACTTGGACATCTTCTTGCCGAACTGGTCGCGGACCAGACCGGTCAGCGCGATGGTGTGGAACGGCGCCTGGCCGTCCATCGCGTACAGGCCGAACATCATCATCCGGGCGACCCAGAAGAAGATGATGTCGTGGCCGGTGAGCAGGACGTCGGTGGCGTAGAACTTCTCCAGGTCCGGCGTCTGCTCGGGCCAGCCGAGCGTCGAGAACGGCCACAGGCCGCTGGAGAACCAGGTGTCGAGGACGTCCGGGTCCTGGTGCCAGCCCTCGCCGGCCGGCGGCTGCTCGCCGGGGCCGACGCAGACGACCTGGCCCTCGGGGCCGTACCAGACCGGGATGCGGTGGCCCCACCACAGCTGGCGCGAGATGCACCAGTCGTGCATGTTGTCGACCCAGCTGAAGTAGCGGCCCTCCATCTCCTTCGGGTGGATCTGCACCCGGCCGTCGCGGACGGCGTTGCCGGCCTCGGTGGCCAGCGGCTCGACCTTGACCCACCACTGGAGCGACAGGCGCGGCTCGACGATGGTGTGGCAGCGCGAGCAGTGGCCCACGGCGTGCATGTAGGGGCGCTTCTCGGCGACGATCCGGCCCTGCTCGCGCAGTGCGCCGACGACGGCCGAGCGGGCCTCCAGCCGGTCCAGGCCGAGGAAGGGGCCGTGCACGGTGATGGCGCCGTGCTCGTCCATCACGGTCAGGTTGGGCAGGTTGTGCCGCTGGCCGATGGCGAAGTCGTTCGGGTCGTGCGCCGGGGTCACCTTGACCGCGCCGGTGCCGAACTCCGGGTCGACGTGGGTGTCGGCGACCACCGGGATGCGACGGTCGGTCAGCGGCAGCGCGATGGTGCGGCCGATCAGGTGCGCGTAGCGCTCGTCGTCCGGGTGGACGGCGATCGCGGTGTCGCCCAGCATCGTCTCGGCGCGGGTGGTCGCGACCACGATCGAGTCGTCGCCGTCGCCGTAGCGGATGGAGACCAGCTCGCCGGGGCTGTCCTCGTGCTCGACCTCGATGTCGGAGAGCGCGGTGAGGCAGCGCGGGCACCAGTTGATGATGCGCTCGGCGCGGTAGATCAGGCCGTCGTCGAAGAGCTTCTTGAAGATGGTCTGGACGGCCGTCGAGAGGCCCTCGTCCATGGTGAAGCGCTCGCGGGACCAGTCCACGCCGTCGCCGAGGCGGCGCATCTGGCCGAGGATCTTGCCGCCGTAGTTCTCCTTCCACTCCCAGACCTTCTCGACGAAGGCCTCGCGGCCCAGGTCGTGGCGGGAGAGGCCGGTCTCGGCGAGCTGCTGCTCGACCCGGTTCTGGGTGGCGATGCCGGCGTGGTCCATGCCCGGCAGCCAGAGCGTCTCGTAACCCTGCATCCGCTTACGGCGCGTCAGGGCGTCCATCAGGGTGTGCTGGAAGGCGTGGCCCAGGTGCAGGGCACCCGTGACGTTCGGCGGCGGGATGACGATGGTGTAGGCGGGCTTGTCGCTCTTCGCGTCGGCGGTGAAGTAGCCGCGGTCCACCCAGCGCTCGTACAGCGCGCCCTCTACCTCCGCCGGGGCGTAGGTCGTAGGGATGCCCCCGCTGTTCGCGGGAGATGCAGCTGCGTCGTCCCCGGGCATGGAGTTCTCGGGGCGCTGGTTCGTCGTGTCGGTCACGACACACAGTTTACGTATGCCGGGGGGCGTGTTACGAACCGGTTCTCCACCGACCCGGCACGAGCCGTCCGGACGGCGCGGCGGCGAGGTGCGGTAGCGTGCCCCGTTGTTCGTACGGTCATTTCGTACGAATGGTTGGGGCCGTCCTATCAACGGCACCGACACACCGGCACCGACAGGCCGCTCCCGGGCGGCGGGGGAGAACAGCGACCGATGTACGGCCAGGGGCAGCAGTATCCGCAGGGTCAACCGCAGCAGCCGTACGGGCAGCCGCCGCAGTACGGCGCACCGCAGCAGCAGCCGCCCGCCTACGGGCAGCCCCCGCAGCAGCCCGGCTACGGCCAGCCGCCGCAGTACGGCGCACCCCAGCAGCAGCCGCCGCAGTACGGCGCGCCGCAGCAGCCCGAGCAGGGGTACGGCTACCCGCCGCAGGCCCCGTACGGCGCTCCCGGCGGCTACCCGCCGCCCCCGCCGAAGAAGAGCAACACCGGTCTGGTGGTCGGCCTGGTGCTCGGCGCGCTGGTGCTCGGCGGCGGCGGGATCGCGGCGGCCGTCATGCTCAGCGGCAAGAGCGGCACCGGCGGCTCGACCGCCGGCAAGTACAAGCTGGTCGCGCCGGCCACGGTCGGCGAGTACACCCAGAAGTCCAAGAACGTGAGCGCCGGCGACCAGACCAAGCGCGGCAGCGGTGTCTCGTACGACGGCAGCCTGCTCGCCACGTACACCAAGGGCGGGGACGCCACCGACACGATCACCGTCGGCGGCTCGTACGGCACGATCGACAGCCCGGCCGCGGTCATCGCCGAGTCCGGCACCCAGATCGGCACCAAGATGACCTGGAAGACGCCGCTGACCAGCGTCGACGCGGCGGACAAGCAGGACCCGGGCGGCAAGATGGAGTGCGGGGTCGCCTCGGGGAGCGGGTTCGACCTCCCGATATGCATCTGGACCAACCACTCCACCGCGGCCTCTGTCAGCTTCAGCCACTTCTCGCTGAGCGGCGGCGTCACCCCGATCTCGCAGTCGGACGCGGCGGCCGAGACCCGCCTCATCCGTGACGCGATGGTCGTCCCCAAGTAGCCGGAGCGGCCGCGCCCGACTCCCCCGGTCCTCCGTTCGAAGGCGAACCCGCTGTGTCCGAGCCCCTGTCCGCGCCAGGCCACGAACCGCATCCGTTCGGCGTACCGGCGCCGGCACACGCCCCCACGCCGGTACCCGCGCCCGTCCGGCCGCCGTACCCGCCGGGTCAGCCCTACGGCGCTCCGCCGCCCGCCGGGCCGCCCCACCAGCAGTGGGGGCGGCCGGTGCCGGCGCCGGACCGGACGGCGGCCGCGTACGGGTACCGGCCGCAGCCGCCGGTGCGGTCGCGCAGGCGGCTGCGGATCGCGCTCGGCTCCGCCGGGGCGGTGCTGCTGCTCGGCGGCGGCCTGCTGGGCTACTTCGTCTTCGGCACGGCCTCGGACACGGACACCCACAAGGTCGTGCTGCCCGACACCTTCCAGGGCGTCCAGCGCGACTCGGGCAACCCGCTGGCGCAGCAGCTGGGCAGTAGCGTCCAGGAGCAGTTCGACAAGGGCGGCCACGCCGGGCGGCCGACCGCCGTCAGCGCGGTGTACGCGGACAAGAAGGCGGGGAAGGCCGTCGCGGTGTTCGGCGGCTACGGGGCCGTACTCGCCCCGAGCACTCAGGTGGACGCCTTCTTCACCACCTTCGAGCAGGGCCCGGGCGGCCAGGGCAGCACCTTCGCGGGCCGGCGGAGCTTCCCCGCCGGGCCGCTCGGCGGCACGCTGTCCTGCGAGGCGATGAAGGCCGCCACCGAGACCGACAGCCTCTGCGTCTGGGGCGACGGCAGCTCGGTGATCGCGGTGCTGGCCGGCCAGGCGGGCTCCACGGCCACCCCCGACCTGGCCCAGGCCGCCGCCACCGCGCTGGAACTGCGGCAGGCCGCCGAACTGGCCAGGTAGGCACCCGGCCGGGCACGAAGAGGGGCGCGGGGAACTGCGCGAAGCGGGAGGCAACGGTCCGTGGCCTCCCGCTT
>NZ_BAAANT010000043.1:0-50572 GCF_039529945.1 Kitasatospora kazusensis
CACTCGTCGACGCCATTGAGGCCTATGGCCGGGCAGTCGCCGCTGGCGAGACGGACCGTGAGCAGGCTGCCGCCGCGATTGTCGAGGCTGGCCGTGGTGCCATCGCTCCCCTGAGCGCGGAGGAACTCATCACGAACTGGCGGACGGCGCGCCAACGCCACGAGCCCGGCCAACAGGGCGATCACTGACCAGACTGAACAGGGTCGGCGCCCCGCACGCTGCCCCCATGACGACGAAGGCCCCATGTCCTCCTGGCCGCCCTCGACGCGCTCAAGGAACGATCCCCGCGAGCGCGGGGCGGACCACGGAAGGGATGAAGCGCCCGTGAGCCTGTCGGAGCGATCCCCGTGAGCGCGGGGCAGACTGGGCACCGCCCAGGTGCTCGGTCACCATCTGGGAGCGATCCCCGCGAGCGCGGGGCGGACTACCAGGGGGTCGTGACGCACGGGCCGATGTCGGAGCGATCCCCGCGAGCGCGGGGCGGACATCGCCCGCAACTGGAAGCCGTGGCGGACCCGGGAGCGATCCCCGCGAGCGCGGGGCGGACGTGGCTGTCGGACCGGCGGGTGGAGAATGCGGCGAGCGATCCCCGCGAGCGCGGGGCGGACAGGCCGATCCACATCCGCGACGTGACCGGCGTGGAGCGATCCCCGCGAGCGCGGGGCGGACTCCGACGAGGAGGAGGAGCTGTGGCAGGCCGCGGAGCGATCCCCGCGAGCGCGGGGCGGACCGCAAGGGGTTCTCGGTGACCGTGGCCGGGAAGGAGCGATCCCCGCGAGCGCGGGGCGGACCCGGAACGCCGCGACGACGTCCGCCGTCAGGCGGAGCGATCCCCGCGAGCGCGGGGCGGACGTGATGACGGTGAGAACTCCGGCGCCGGTGAAGGAGCGATCCCCGCGAGCGCGGGGCGGACGCAGGTGCGGGGACGAATACAGGTGAGGCGCTGGAGCGATCCCCGCGAGCGCGGGGCGGACTGCAGGTGGCAGCCCTGGCACATCGCGCGGAGGGAGCGATCCCCGCGAGCGCGGGGCGGACCACCGGTCGCCTCGGCGCCGAGCCCGAAATGCGGAGCGATCCCCGCGAGCGCGGGGCGGACCTGCACTGCTGGCCTGCTCGCCGTGTTCCCGCCGAGCGATCCCCGCGAGCGCGGGGCGGACCACGCCTGCCCGGTGTCGGCGGTGCCCCAGCCGGAGCGATCCCCGCGAGCGCGGGGCGGACGTGGCACGGCGGAGATCGTCCTCGTAGTCGTGGGAGCGATCCCCGCGAGCGCGGGGCGGACTCGTCCTCGCCTTATCGCTGAGTCGGGCGACGGGAGCGATCCCCGCGAGCGCGGGGCGGACTCAGCTGGCGAGCTGGCCACGATCTGATGGAAGGAGCGATCCCCGCGAGCGCGGGGCGGACACTTCGTGACCTGCAACGTTACCGCCACCAACTACCGCACAGCATCAGTTCGAGCAAGCCAACGTACACGCGGGCTCGGCCGCAACCCCGCGAGCGCGGGGCAGACGGGTGCACCATCCGCTAGGACGGCTCCGCGAAGGAGGGACCCCCGCGAGTGCTGAGCTATCCGTTAGTCACGTCGGCCCCAGCGACGTCTGAAGACGTATCCCCCGCCAGCACGGGGCCGGGTAGCCTCACATCAGACGAGAGGAGCGTACTCATGAGCCAGCCTGCGCACGATGGAGTCGAGTTCATTCCGCGGCCCGAGCAGAGCCCAGCCGCGCTCAAGGCCGCCCTGGCCGTGGTCGCCGCCGATCGCCTCCCCGAGATGATCGACGGGCAGACCCGCGCCATGGCCGAAGCCATCACCACCGGCAGCATCCAGCCGATCCGCGCCTTCGTCGCACACTGGGCCACCGTCCTCGAGATCGAACGGCAGCCCGCTATCGCGCAGGCCTACCACCGGGCGAACTACCTCGCCAACCACGCCGCCACCGTTGCCGAGTGCCGCGAGCACGCCGCCACCGTCGCCGAGCTCTACCGCGCCGCCTACGCGGCGGTGACCGGGTGACCTGGACCTGGGAATACCTCCCCAGCGCCCAGCACGTCACCGCCGGAGCGCCGGCCGACTTCCTCGCGGCCGTCGAACACCGAGCCGCCGAACTGGTCCGGGCCGCCGAAGCGCTCCACCTCGACGGCACCTCCTACCAGGGCAGCGGCGAGCCGATGCGCTACCTCGACGTCGCCGGCGGCCTACTCGCCTACTACGTCGTCCCCCGCCTGGAGCTCGTCGCCATCTGCCAGGTCACACCACCACCGACACCCTGACCTACGCAGCCATACCGGCCGAAAACCTTCCAGCATCACCGCATCAGAGCAACCAGCACAAGCACGGACACACCCAGGCAGCAGCGGCTTGAGCACCGCCGTGACGGAGCTATCCCCGCGAGCGCGGGGCGGACGGCGCGATCCTGTGCGGTACGTGCTGGCAGCCGGAGCGATCCCCGCGAACGCGGGGCAGACGCGCTCGTGGCGATCTGGTCGCGGGGGTCGATAGAGGGATCCCCGCGAGCGCGGGGCGGATAGGCCGGCAGCCCTGAGCCACGCCGCGAGGGTGGAGCGATCCCCGCGAGTGCGGGGCAGACCGGGCCGCCGACGCGCTGGCCAGGTCGGCCAGGGGGCGATCCCCGCGAGCGCGGGGCGGACGTCCGGCCGTCCGCGTACGCGGCGTACAGCTTGGGGCGATCCCCGCGAGCGCGGGGCTGACACCTCGTGGCCTGCGGTGGTGCTACAGCATCGGCAGCTCGTGGCGAGGCTACCGGTGGCGGGGCCGATTGTCAGTGGTGTCACCTACCGTGTGCGAGAGCTTACGGAAGTGGGGAGATGCTGGTGCGCGATGACCGCTGGGAGCAGTACGCGCCCGAGGTGGTGGCCGCTGTCGGGGCGCTGTGGGGGAAGTCGGCGGGTAAGGCCGGTGGGACCAGGAATCTGCTGCTGTCGCACATGCTGGACACTGCAGCGGTGGCGGAGGTGGTCTGGGGCGACTACCTGCCGCCTGTCTCCCGGCGGAGTCTCGACGAACTTGCTGGCGGGCCCGGGAGGGGCCGGCGTTTCTTCGCGTGGCTTTGCGGTGTGCACGACTGTGGGAAGGCCACTCCGGCGTTCCAGCACATGGATGCTGACGGCGCGCGCGCGGTGCTCGCGGCGGGTCTGACCTGGGACAGGTACGCGGTGGGCCGGAGCCGGTGGCGGCATGACAAGGCCGGCGGCAAGCTCCTCAGGCGTCTTCTGGTGGAGGCCCAGTGGGCCGAGGCGCAGGTGGAGTGGGTGTGGCCGTTGGTGGCGGGCCATCACGGGACGGTTCCCACGCTCGGTCAGCTGGGTGCCGGGAAGCCCGCCTTGCAGGGTTCGGGTCAGTTGTGGCCGGCGGTGCAGTCCGCGCTGGTGGAGGTGTTCACGCGGGAGCTCGGTTTTGATGCTGAGCGGCCGCTGGCGGCGGTTCAGGCGCGAGGGGTGCCGGGGCGGGCGGTGCAGTTGCAGCTGGCCGGGTTGGTGGTGATGTGTGACTGGATTGCCAGCGACGAAGCTCATTTCGTTGGTGTGGATGATCTGTCGAGGGTGACGATGCCGGCGGCGCGGGGTCGTGCGTCCGCGGCGTGGTCGGCGTTGGGGCTGCGGGGTGGGTGGGGGCAGCTTCCCGCGCCGGGGAGTACGGGGTTCAAGGCTCGTTTCGGTGCCGACCCTCGTCCCTCGCAGGAGCTTGTGACGGACGTGGTGGGGCGGATGGGCGGTCCCGGTCTGCTGGTTGTCGAGGCTCCGATGGGCGAGGGGAAGACGAAGGCGGCCTTGGCCGCTGCTGAGGTGCTGGCGGCGCGGTTCGGCGCGGGTGGTGTGTTCGTCGGGATGCCCACCCAGGCGACCAGTGATCCGATCTTCACGCAGGTCCGTGACTGGCTGCGTGGGATCGAGCCCGGCTTGGAGGACCAGGTCGCTCTGCTGCACGGGAAGCGCATGTTCAATCCCGAGTGGCGTCAGCTCCTGCAGGGTGCTGGCGACTGGGGCCAGGACGCGGACGACCGTTTCGCATCCGTGTGCGAGGACGAACCCGACGAATACGGCATGGACTCCTTCGACGAGTGTGCCGGGGAGAGCCACCAGCGCCATGCCCCGGCTGAGTGGTTCCTGGGCAGGCGGCGCGGGCTGCTGAGCCCGTTCGCGGTCGGCACCATCGACCAGCTCCTGTTCGCGGCGACCCGGACCAAGCACGTCATGCTGCGCGCGGCCGGGCTGGTGGGCAAGGTGGTGGTGTTGGACGAGGTGCACGCCGCTGACGTCTACATGTCGCAGTTCCTGGAGGAGGGCCTGTGGTGGCTGGGGCAGGCGGGCGTCCCGGTGGTGCTCCTGTCGGCGACGCTTCCGCCCGTGCAGCGCCGGAAGCTGGTCGGGGCGTATCTCGCGGGTGCCCGGTCGGCGGAGCCGGGTGTGGTGGAGTTGCCGGAGCCGCAGGGGTATCCGAGTGTGACGGCGGCGTGGGTGGGCGAGGGCGGGGCGGCGGAGTTCGTGGTGGAGCACGCCAGGTCGTGGCGTGAGGATCTGGGTGTGCGGGTGGAGGTCTTGGCTGATGGGCCTCCGGCCGTGCCGGAAGGGCCGGCTGGTCCGGGCGCTCCGGCGGGTCCTGTGTCGGAAGAGGCCGCTCTGGTGCAGCTGCTCGGCGAGCGGTTGGCGGACGGCGGGTGTGCGCTGGTGATCCGGAACACGGTCGCCCGCGCGCAGGCGACCTTCGAGGCACTGAGGGAGAGCTTCGGAACGGATGTCCGGCTGCTGCACGGCCGGTTGCACGCCGGGCACCGGGCGGACCGGACCCGGGAGTGCCTGCAGCTGCTGGGGCCACCGGGGCCCGAGCATGAGCGGCCCGGGCGGCTGGTCCTGGTGGCGACTCAGTTGGCCGAGCAGTCCTTCGATGTGGACGCGGACCTGCTGGTGACCGATCTCGCTCCGGTGGACCTGCTGCTGCAGCGGATCGGCCGGCTGCACCGCCATGGCGGGCAACGGCGGCCGGCGCGGGTGGCTGTCCCGACGGTCGTGGTCACGGGTTTCAGCGAGCGCGGGGACGATGCGCCGTGGATCCTCGGGGCGAGCGAGGAGATCTACGGCCGGTACCTGCTGCTGCGGACCGCGGCCCTGGTGATGGCTGCGACGGGCGGGACGTGGAGTGTGCCGGGGCAGGTGCCGGAGCTGGTGGCCCGGGTGTACGGCGAGGACAGCGGTGTGGTTCCTGACAGTTGGGCCGAGGAGGAGGCGCAGGCGCGCCGTGCGTGGGACAGGTGCCAGGAGAAGCGGCGGATGGCGGCCCGGGATTTCGTGCTGACCCGGCCGGGGGAGCACGGCGCTGCGACGTTGGAGGGTCTGCACTACGCGGGTGCGCCCGGGAGTCTGGCGGAGGGCCAGTTCGAGGCTCTGGTGCGTGACGGGGACCGGAGCGTGGAGGTGGTTCTCGTGCGCCGGGACGGCCAGGGGCTGCGGGCCGTGTCGGGCCGGCGGCTGGGGCCGGGCGGCGAGGTGACGGCGCAGACGCTGGATGACGTGCTGGCAGGGACGGTGCGTCTGCCTGCGTCGTTGACGGCGGCTGCGGAGGCGGAGTTGGTTCCGCTGCCGGGCTGGCGGGGTCATCCGTGGCTGCGGTACAGCCAGGCCCTGGTGCTCGACGACGGGTCCGATGTGGTGCTGGGGGAGTACCAGGTCGGTTATGACGAGTCGTTGGGGCTCGTGGTGAGCGGCGGTCCGGCGCGGCGGTGAGGTTGTGAGCGGGCCCCTGGGGGCCCGCTCGTTCCCCGCGAGCGCGGGGCCGACGGGTAGCTCGGCGGTGTCGGCAGACACGGCTAGGAGCCATCCCCGCGTGGTGCCGGCGGGGCCGATGGTGCCAATTCAAGCATTCGGCTCACTCCGGACATCGGGGAGTGCCAGGATCGAAACCAACTCGCAGCTGAGACACGGCTAGTTGGAGGGCTTCTGCATGCCTGAGTACAACCTGGTCGACGAGGCGTGGCTGACGCTGCGCCCTGTGGGGGCCGGGCCTCCGCGGGGGGTGGGGTTGGCGGAAGCGCTGCTGGACGCTCACGCGTTCGAGGGTGTGGTGGTGGAGTTCTCCACACAGCTTCCGGCGGTGATGCGCCAGGTGCTCCTGCCGGTGTTCGGGGATGCGCTGGGTGTTCCGTCGGGGCGGGCGGAGTGGGCGGAGCGGTTCTCGCGCGGCCGGCTGAGCGATGGCGAAGCCGAGCGCCTGCGGCGCTATCTCGACGAGCACCGGGACCGGTTCGACCTGTTCAGCGAGGTGGCTCCGTTCGGGCAGGCGGCCGGGCTGCGGACGGCGAAGGACGAGACGAAGGGGTCGGCGGCGCTGGTGGCGACGGCCGCGAGCGGCAACAACGTGCCGTTGTTCGCGAGCCGTACGGACGCTGACCCGCTGGAGCTGACACCGGCCCAGGCTGTCCACTGGCTGCTGCACACGCTGTGCTGGGACACGGCGGCGATCAAGACGGGCGCGGCCGGTGACCCGCAGGTCAAGGCGGGGAAGACGACGGGGAATCCGACCGGCCCGCTGGGGCAGCTCGGTGTGGTCATGCCGGTGGGGCGGACCCTGTACGAGACGCTGCTGCTGAACCTTCCCTGGACGCCCGCCTCCCAGGTGGGCGAGCCGCAGTGGAAGCGCCCGCCAGCAGGACCCGGGTGGGAGCCGCGGTACGCGGAGGGGCTGCTGGACCTGTGGACCTGGCAGGGCCGACGGATCAGGCTGATCCCCCAGGCCGGCGCGGGCGGGCCGAAGGTGACCCGGGTCGTGGTCTGCGCGGGTGACCGTCTTGAAGCGATCCCGGCGTCTGAGCCGCACACCACCTGGAACCTCGGCCAGCCGGCCAAGAAGGCCGGCGGGGCGAAGAGCGCGGTGGGGGAGCGGCGCCCGCGCCGTCACACCCCGGGCAAGGCCGCATGGCGTGGCCTGGAGGCCCTGCTCGCCCCGGCCCGGGAGTCGAACGGGAAGTTCGAGACGAGTGCGCTGCTGGAGCAGTTCAACGCGCTCCTGGAAGCCGGGACCCTCGAGGAGACGTACCCGCTGCAGGTGCAGACCTTCGGCATCGTCTACGGAACGCAGTCCTCCGTCGTGGAGGACGTGCTGCACGACGCCGTGCCCCTGCCGCTGCCGGCCCTTCGGGACGGTGGCGAGGTGCACGACCTGCTGCTGGAGGTCGCCGACCAGGCGGAGAAGCTGGCGTGGACGGTCAACAACCTGTCCGCCGATCTTCGGCGCGCCGTCGGTGCGGACCCCGTCCCGTGGGACAAGGGCCAGCGTCCCGGCGAGCTTCTGCTGCACGTCCTCGACCCGCTGGTACGCCGCCTGCTGGCAGGAGTCCAGCGTGCCGGCTCCGACGAAGCGGTCCTGGCACGGGGCCGGCTGGCGTGGGAGCAGGTCGCCTGGCAGGCCGCGCGCTCTGTCGCCGAGCCGCTGTTCGACGCGGCTCCGGCCGATGCGTTCCGCGGCCGTGAGGTTCAGCAGGCGGGGAAGGGCACCCGCACCTCGGTCTACTCGCTGGGCGCTGCCGAAAGCAATTTCCGCAGGCAGCTTGCCTTCATCCTGCCGCGGCAGGCCGACGTGCTGCGGGCGGCGGCCGCCGCCCGGCGCGAGACCGAAACCCGCGCAACCGAAGACGGATCGACCCTAGGAGCCGGCATCTGATGGCCGACAGCACGAGGACAGCACGTCTGTACTGGGACCGGTTCGTCGGCCCCGACCACAAGTGGCGCCGCGACCCGGTGACCGGCGGCGAACGGACACCGCCGGGCGAGGACCTGGCCGCCCTGCGCGCCGGCCTCGGCAGGCCCGCGATGGACGTCCCCAAGCTGTGGCCGTACTACACCAGCGCCGTCAACGACGACCTGGCGCGCCGCGACCAGGTCTCCGACGAGCAGCAGGCCGAGCACGCGGCGCTCACTCTGTTCGGCCTGCACCAGCAGAGCCGGAACGAGCCGATGCACCGTCAGGGCGTCAAGCTCGGCCAGGCGCTCCTGGCCCTGCGCCGCACCGAGAAGTTCAGTGACGAAGCGCTGGACCGCCGCGTCGCCACCCTCGCCGCGGCCACCAGCGTCCCGGCGCTCCTTGTACACCTGCGCGGGCTGGTCACCCAGCTGCGCACGGTTGGGCAGCCGCTGGACTACACCCATCTGATGTCCGACATCCAGCAGTGGCACAGCGTCGACAGGCGCTCGGCGGTCCGCCGCAAGTGGGCGCTCGGCTACCAGGCGTGGAAGCCGGAAAGCACCGACAAGAACGGCGCCTGACCGGCGCGGACGTTCCCGTACATGCCCGACAAGGGCCGCACACCCATCGCTAGGAGAAGCGCATGACCAGCCGCCTGTACATCGACGTGCACATCCTGCAGACCGTCCCGCCGGCCAACCTGAACCGGGACGACAACGGGAACCCGAAGGAGGCGTACTTCGGAGGCAAGCGCCGCTCCCGGGTGTCCTCCCAGGCGTGGAAGCGCGCCACCCGCCTGCACTTCGCCCAGCGGTACGCCGAGCAGGACCTCGCCACCCGCACCAAGCGGATCGCCGCACAGGTGGCCAAGCGTCTGCAGGCCCGCACCACCGTCACCCTGGAGGACGCGCAGCGGATCGCCGGTGCACTGCTCAAGCCGATGGGGATCACGGCAGGGAAGAAGGCGGGGGACACGGCCTACCTGCTGTTCTTCGGCCGCCGCCAGCTGGAGAACATCGTGGACCTGGTCGCCTGCCGGGCCCCGGAGCTCGCTGCGCTGGAGGACAAGGAGCTGGAGGAGGCGGTGAAGGACCTGCCGGTCCGGGAGCAGTTGCAGTCCGGCCACCCGGCGGATGTCGCCCTGTTCGGCCGGATGGTCGCGGACATCCCGGGGCTGAACGTGGACGCGGCGACGCAGGTCGCCCACGCCCTCTCCACGCACGCCGCCGATCTGGAGTTCGACTACTTCACGGCGGTCGACGACGAGAACGCCGCGGACGAGACCGGTGCCGGGATGATCGGCACGATCGGGTTCAACTCCGCGACGCTCTACCGGTACGCGACGGTCGGTCTGCACCAGCTGCGCGAGAACCTTGGAGAGGACAAGGCGGCGGTCGACGCGGTCGAGCTGTTCGTCGACTCGTTCGCCCGCTCGATGCCGACCGGCTACGCGAACTCCTTCGCACACCGCACCCGCCCGACCCTGGTGGCCGTCGTTGTCCGTACCGACCAGCCGGTCAACCTGGTCTCCGCCTACGAGAAGCCCGTCGCTGCCGGGGACGGGATCGTCGCGGAGTCCGCCCGCCGCCTGGCCGAGGAGTACGACACCTCGGTCCGCCAGTGGGGCGACGAGCCCCGGCACGTGGCGGTCTGCCACAGCTTCGGCGACGACACCGGGGAAGGCGCCGCGCTGGCCGCCGCGTTCGGAGCCAACAAGCCGTTCCCCCAGCTGCTGGAGGACCTCAAGGCGACGCTCGCCGACGAGGTAGCCACCCACCGATGAGCAGCCAGCCCGATCCCCACGGGACTCCGGCCGGCGGGCCCGGAACAGAAAACGACCTCGCCGTCCTCGTCCTGCGCCTCGCCGCCCCTTTGCAGTCCTGGGGCGACCGCAGTGCGTTCAACCGCCGCGACACCCGCCCCCAGCCGACGAAGTCCGGCGTCGTCGGCCTGCTCGCCGCCGCCTCCGGACGCCCCCGGGAAGCCGACATCACCGACCTCGTCGGCCTGCGCCTCGGAGTGCGGATCGACCAGCCCGGCACGCTCCTGCGGGACTACCACACCGTCAGCGACTACCGCGGGCGCCCGCTCCCGCAGGCCGGAGTCAACGCCAAGGGCATGCAGAAGCCCACCTCCCCGGCCAAGGACACCCACGTCACCCAGCGCTTCTACCTGCAGGACGCGGTGTTCGTCGCCGCACTCCAAGGCCCGCGCGCCCTGGTGGAATCCCTCGCCGAAGCCGTCCGCCACCCGGCCTTCCCGCTCGCCCTGGGCCGCCGCTCCTGTCCGCCGACCCAGCCCGTCACCCTCGGCAGCCTGCGTACCGGCACCCTCGCCGATGTCCTGCAGGCCGAGCCCTGGCAGGCCGGGCCCACCGCACGGGACGCCTACCGCAGAAGCCTCGACCGCGGCGGGCAGCTCGCCACCGTGGACCGGATCGACCTGGCGGCGACACTCGACGACCCGGCCGGCAACGACACCTGGCAGGACGTCCCCCTCTCCTTCTACCCGCACGGACGCGGCTTCACCACCCGCCGGGTCTCTCACCGGTGGCTCTCCGTCCCGACCGGACTGACCGCACCCCCGAACACCGCTCCGCCCGCCGACGCCGACCGCGCCGGACACGACCCGTTCGCCCTGCTGGGCTGGTGACCCCCATGACCTACCTCTCGCGCATCCGCATCAACCCCCTGCGCGCCGCAAGCCGCACCCTGCTCGCCAACCCACGCGCGCTGCACGGCGCCGTCATCGCCGGCGTCCCGGACGGACCCGACGCCGGCCGGGTCCTGTGGCGCCTGGAGACCACGGACAACCCGCGCCGACCGGTCCTCCTCGCCCTCACACCGTCCAAACCCGACTGGACCCACATCGTGGAACAGGCCGGCTGGCCCGACGCAGAAGGGGAGCACTACGCCGTCCGCGACTACACACCGCTGCTCGCCCAACTCGCCGTGGGCCGGGAGTTCGCGTTCCGCCTGACGGCCAGCCCCGTCCAGAACACCTCCACCCCCCACAGGGACAGCCCCCACCGCACCCGGACGGCCGCCGAACTCCACCACCGCTCCTACCGCCTCCCCCACAAGACAGCGGCCCAGCAGCTCACCTGGTTCCTGGAACGCACCCCCCGGTGGGGCTTCGAGATCCCCGCCGCCCGCACCGACACCCCCGCCCCCGGCCTCCAAGCCCCGGACGGCCAAAGCACGGACGCGCGGGAAGTGAGGATCACCGACCGGAACCGGCACACCTTCACCAAACCCGGCACCCGAAGCGCAGTCACCCTCACCACCGCCACCTTCGAGGGCCACCTGCGGATCACCGACCCGCAGCTCCTTAAGGACGCCCTCCTCCACGGGATCGGCCCCTCCAAGGCCTACGGCTGCGGACTGCTCACCCTCGCCCCGCTCCACGGCCGGACGTGACGGTGGCCGACATCTGGTGGAAAGCCCACCCGCACGACCTGCACCGCCTCGCCGACCGCGTCTCCAGCGTCTACGTCGAGCGCAGCCACCTCGACCGTGACGAGAACGCCGTCGTCGTCATCAACAAACGCGAGACCGTGCGCATCCCCGCCGCGATGGTTGCCGTCGTTCTCCTGGGCCCCGGCACCCGGGTGACCCACGGCGCGATCAACCTGCTCGCCGACTCGGGTACGACCGTCTGCTGGGTCGGCGAGCAGGGCGTCCGGATGTACGCGGCCGGCCTCGGCCCCAGCCGTGGCGCAGGGCTCCTCAACCGCCAGGCATGGCTGGTCAGCCGTACCAGGGAACGCCTCGGCGTCGCCCGTGCGATGTACCGCATGCGTTTCCCCGGCGAGGATGTCTCCACCGCCACCATGCAGCAACTACGCGGACGCGAGGGCGCGCGAATCCGGAAGAGGTACCAGGCCGAGGCCCGCCGCACCGGCGTTCCCTGGAACGGGCGCGTGTACAAGGCCGGTGACGCGTACGCCGCAGGCGACGATCTCAACCGGCTGCTCTCGGCCGCGAACGCTGCGCTCTACGGCATCTGCCACGCCGTCATCACCGGGCTCGGCGCCAGCCCCGGGCTCGGCTTCGTCCACACCGGCCTGGCGACCTCGTTCGTGCTCGACATTGCCGACCTGTACAAGGCCGAATACACCATCCCGTTGGCCTTCGACCTGGCAAAGCAGGGCCTGACCGAGGAACGGGACGCCCGGCTGGCGCTGCGCGACCGAATTGCCGAGGACAGGCTGCTCGGGCGGATCGTCCGGGACATCAAGTCGCTCCTCAGCCCTGATGGGGTCGAGATGCCGGAGACCGAGATCAACGAACTCTGGGACGAGCGGGCAGGCACAGTGCAGGGAGGCGTCAATTATTCGACCGATGCCGCTTTCGGGATCGTGAACCCCGGCATGGGCGACGAACACCTCGCCGTCATCGGCCCCGAGTTCGACCACCCCACCACCGCCCAGGGTCGACCGTGACCGTCATCATCCTGATCGCCGCCCCCGACGGCCTCCGCGGCCACCTCACCCGCTGGATGGTCGAAGTCAACGCAGGTGTCTTTGTAGGAGACCCCAGCCGCCGCATCCGCGACCGCCTCTGGGAGCTGCTCTCAACCCGAATCGGCGACGGCCAGGCCGTCCTCGTCGAGCCTGCCACCAACGAACAAGGCTGGACCGTCAGGACGGCAGGAAAGGACAGATGGAAGCCCGTTGACTTCGATGGACTGATTCTCTCAGCCCGCCTGCGCCGATAAACCACCAGCTCAGGAAGTGTCAGCCCCGCGCTCGCGGGGATCGCTCCCGGCAGCCCGCCGTGCGCGTCTCCAGCCTCATGTCAGCCCCGCGCTCGCGGGGATCGCTCCCGCCACTGACGGCCGGCAGGTGGCGGCTAGGGGTCAGCCCCGCGCTCGCGGGGATCGCTCCGCGTCGAGGATCTCGCCCATGGTCTCTGTCCCGTCAGCCCCGCGCTCGCGGGGATCGCTCCCGGGAGGGCTGAGCGGTGCCGATACGTCCGGAGTCAGCCCCGCGCTCGCGGGGATCGCTCCCCGTACATGGCGCAGCTCATGGAGGCCCGCCAGTCAGCCCCGCGCTCGCGGGGATCGCTCTTCAGGACCCCTCCGCAATTCGCTCGAAAGGAGGTCAGCCCCGCGCTCGCGGGGATCGCTCCGGGTGACCGGGACCGAATGCCCCGGAGGACAGGTCAGCCCCGCGCTCGCGGGGGTCAGCCAGATTTGGGCTGCCTGCGCCTGAGGTGAGTGCTGCGCCCCGGAGCGGGATCGTGCGTGTGTCTGTGGTGCTGTTTTTGTGACCGCCGCCGATGGTCGACTGGGGGTGCTCGGCCCGGTACTCGCGGGGTGGTCCTGGCCGGTGGGGTAGGTTTGGGGGTGCCTCAACGACCCACGTGGTGGACACGCTCCGCTTCCTCGTTCCCGGCGAGATCGAGCACGTCGACGTCCGTTCGCGGACCCGGAACGGCCTGCTGGAGCACGTGGTGCTGACCCTGGCCGGGGACGGCTTCACGGCGTTGGGCGTGATGAACCGGGTCAGCGGGTCGACCGAAGAAGTGCTGGAGGTCTCCGGCGGCGACAGCAAGCGCATGGTTCTCAACCTCGCGGAGGTCGTGGACCACAAGGGCCAGCCGACCGTCCGCCGGCGCGGTGACTGGGTCCCCGTCGCCCGCCAGCGCGGTATCGAGCAGATCGTGGTGAGCTTCCTGGACGCCGTCCGTGCCGGCCGGACCCTCGACGCCCGTGATGCCCTGCGCACTCACGAGCTCTGCGAGCTGATCGTCGAACGGATCGAGTCCTCCTGAGGCTGCGTCAGGGCAGCTGCACCCGCCCCGGCGACGACGTTGCCGGGCGAACCTCCGCGCTCACGGGGTCGCGCACTTCGAGTGCTTGTTCCTACGGTGGCCTTTCCGGATAGGCTCGACGGCGTTCGCGAGATCACCGAGGCGCTGGTTCCGGGCGCAGAGGAGTCGTCGATGCAACGTCCGGACCCGCGTTATGCCGCGCGGCTCGCCGCCTACGGGGCCGTGGGCACGCGCCTTTCCCTGCTGAGTGACCGTCGGCTCGGCGAGGTCGTGGCCGCTGCGGCCCCGCTCGGGTCCGGCATCGGCGGGAGGTCGGCGGAGCTGGACATTGACGGCACGCGGGTGTTCGTCAAGAGGGTCCCCCTGACGGACACCGAGTTGCGGCCGGAGAACACGCGGTCGACGGCGAACCTGTTCGGGCTGCCGATGTTCTACCAGTACGGGGTGGGCTCGGCCGGGTTCGGGGCATGGCGTGAGCTGGCCGTGCACGTGATGAGCACCAACTGGGTCCTCGGGAACGCGTACGAGGGCTTCCCGCTGATGTACCACTGGCGCATCCTGCCGGACTCCCCTCCTGAGGGGTTCGTCGACTACCTGGGAGGCATCGACGGGGCGGTCGCGCACTGGGAGGGATCAGCGGCTGTGCGTGAGCGGCTTGAGGCCATCGGCCGGTCTTCGTCGAGCCTCGTGCTCTTCCTGGAGCACGTCCCGCACACACTCGCCGACTGGCTGCACGACCACCGCACCGCCGCGCCGGAGGACGAGGAGGGATCGCCGTACCCGTGGGTGGAGGAGGCCCTGGCGCGCGGAACGGCCTTCATGAGCTCACAAGGACTCGTGCACTTCGATGCCCACTTCGCCAATGTCCTGACCGACGGTCGGCTGCTCTACTTCGCGGACTTCGGACTCGCCCTGAGCTCCGGTTTCGAACTGTCAGTGGCCGAGGCCGAGTTCCTCTCGGACCATCTCGCCTACGACCGCTGCCACACTGCGAGCCATCTGCTCCGCCACCACCTGCCCGATGGCCTGCGCGGCGGTATGGAACACGAGGCGTTTCTGCGCGAGTGGATCACGGGATGGCGGCCCGACGGCGTTCCGCGGGAGATCGCCGCCATCATCGACCGACACGCCCAGGCTGCCCTGGTCATGGGCGAGTTCAGCCGCCACCTGCGCACCGAGAGCAAGCGGACGCCCTTTCCAGCCGCTGAGATCGGGCGGGCCTGGGGCAGCGCGGTCGCGGCACCCCACTGACGCCGGCTCTCCACAGAAGGCCGCTGTCGGGAGGTCCTGGGGCGACCGGTGCGCCGAGGGCCGAGGCGTCGTGGCAGGAGGACACCGACGTGCTCGGCGTCCCTCACGGATCTGATGGCATGGACATGGCCATATTTCGATGTTTGGGTGCCTCAGGAGCCCACTCAGCACCATCCGAATGCCTTCCATGCTTCCACTGCGCCGAGTCACCCGAGCAGCGCAGATGGCTTCACCAGCCATAACCGGTCCAATTCGCTCTGGGATCAGGCCTGCCGAGATTCAGCCATTCGTCCTGAACCTACTGTCTGCCCTGCTCTCCTTCCACGTAGGGTATTTCTGAGCAACCGTTCTGGAGCAGTCATTTATGTTCGAGAAGGATGCGGAGAATCCGGGGATGGCCGTGGCGCGATATGCGCGGGGCTGCGGCATGCGTGACATCCACCGGCCTCTGTCTCCGTAGACGACGAGAGATACCTGGTCAGCGCCGAATTCTCGGTGGCCGTGCTGACTCCGGAGGCCCTCGGAGGACCGGAGAACGGCGAGATCGCCCACCCCCACGACCGACCCTGCGGAGAAGCCGGAGCGCCCGCGTTGAGCTTGTCCGATATCCTCATTTTCGTTGTCTCCATGGCCGTGACAGCCCTCGGCCTGTGGCTGGTGCAGTACTTCGTCCCGCATCCGCGCCGGGAAACCCACAACGATGTCGCCGGATTCATCTTTGCGGGCGTCGGGGTTCTCTACGCCGTCCTGCTGGCTTTTGTCGTCATCGCCGTCTGGGGCAACGTCGACGCGGCCCGGAAGACCACCTTCAAGGAGGCCGACGCCTTGGCCGGGGTGTACTGGGTGTCCCGCTCGATGCCGTTGCCGCTCGGTGCGGAGATCGAGAGGAACACCCTCGCCTACGCCCACACCGTCCAGGACACCGAGTGGCCGCTGATGGCCGATCAGGAGAGCAGCCCGGCGGCCACTCAACTCGTCTACCAGATCCGGAGCGAGGTCTTCTCCTACCAGCCGACCACCCCCGCCCAGCAGGTCCTCTTCGACCACGCGGTCACCCGCATCGAGGACCTGGCCTCGGCCCGACGCGAACGCCTCAACGAGGTGGGGGACTTGGTGCCGCCGATCCTGTGGGTGGCGTTGATCACCGGCGCGGTGCTGATGATCGGCTTCACCTTCCTGTTCGGGCTCTCCAACACCGTGGCGCACGCGCTGATGGTGCTGAGCATGGCAGCGCTGGTGGCGCTCTCCCTGATCCTGATCAAGGAGATGAACTACCCCTTCGGCGGCGTCACGAAAGTCGAGCCGACGGCCTTTCGGGTCTTCCTGGAGCGGCTACCGCCTCCCCGTTGACAGGCCGACGGGCTCAGTGCGAGTCGACGGCGCCGTCCCGGCCCGCACGTCCCACTGCATCCCCGTCCTCAAGGGTGACCATGTCGGCGGCGGGTGCACTCCGACTTCAGTTCGTCGGTTGCCGTGCGCCGCCGACACGGTCCGGTCAGCGGACCGGGAGCGGGGGCAGGTGTACTGCTTCGAAGCTGCCGCCGACCAAGGTCGAGGCGGCATTCGCCACACCGTCGTGGGGCACTCCGAGGACAGGTGCGCTGGCCAGGCAGAGTCGATCTGTCTGCTCTGCGGTCAACTCGACGTCCAGTGACTGGAGATAGGCCTCCAGGTGTTCCACCGACCGCGGGCCGATGATCGGGACGCGGGGGGCGGCTCCGGTCGGTTGGCGCCCGAGCAGCCAGGCCAGGGAGACCTGGGCCGGCGAAAGCCCGGTTTCGTCAGCGATCGCGAGTACGGTGTCGACGGTCTCCGACTTCTGTCGGGTGTCCTCCTTCTGCACCACGCCGCCGTTCCAGTCCTGCAGTCGCCCCGTCGCGCCCTGGCGGTACTTGCCGGTGAGCAGGCCGCCACCGAGGGGCGACCATGTGCTGACGCCGAGTCCGAAGGCGTCGGCCATGGGAAGCAGGTCCCGCTCGGCGCTGCGTTCGACGAGTGAGTACTCGAACTGGAGCGCGGTGAGCGGGGCCCAACCGCGTAGCTCTGCGAGCGTGGCGGCACGGGCGGCTTGCCATGCAGGGAAGTTCGACAGGCCGACATAGAGCACCTTGCCCGTACGGACCAGGTCGTTGAGGCCGGCCATGATCTCATCGGTCGGGGTGAGCGGGTCGGGCCAGTGCACCCAGAGCAGATCGACGTAGCTCGTGCCGAGGCGCCTGAGGCTGCCCTCCAGAGCCTGGACCATGTTCTTGCGGTTGTTTCCGGTCGTGGAGATCTTCACATCGCCCGTGCTCAGACCGTACTTGGTGGCGAGTACGAAGTGCTCGCGGTCGGCGCCGATGAACTTTGCGAGCATTCGCTCGGAGTCGCCGTCGCTGTAGACGTCGGCCGTGTCGATGAAGGTGCCACCGGCCTCGGCGAACCGCTCGAACATCGCCCGGGATTCGGTCTCCTCGGCCCCTCCGCCCCAAGCGGTTCCGAAGTTCGCGGTTCCGAGCGCGAACCGCGACACGCGAAGACCGGTGGCACGCCCGAAGGTGGTATAGCGCATTTCCAGCTTCCCTTTCTCTGCCATCGCGTACATTCAGGGGATTCGCAGGGTCAGGCCTTGTGCTGGAGGGTGTAGCGGACCGTCTGCAGCCGGATCTGGCCGTCGCGGAAGATCAGTGTGTCGATGCCGTCGTCCACCTTGGTCCGGGCGGCTTCGGCGGACCACTCAAGGAGCATGCCGTCACCGGCGTAGATCTGCGTCTTCAGGCTCCAGTCCGCGCTGGGGACGTCGGCGAGCAGCTTGGTGAACGCCTCCCTGATGCCGCTCTTCCCGTGCTTGGTGCCGTCCGGGCTGATGAAGACCGCGTCGTCGGAGTAGTCGGCGACGATCTCGTCCAGGTCGCCGGCGCCGAGCGCCTGGACGTGGTGGGCGAAGATCTCTTCGGGTGTCCTAGACATGACAATTGCCTTTCCATGGAGTTCTCATCCGATTTCCTGCGGATGAGGCGTAGGCCCTGTTTGTTGATGTTCAACGGCACTTCGAGGAACCAGCATCGTGCGGCCGTGCGTTCCGGGACCGTGTCCCGCGTCCCTGGCCCGCGCGACTGCTTCTCGTACGAGTTCTCAGCCGGTGGCCAGCGTCCGGCCGGTCACCAGCAGGTCGGCGCTCGCCGCGTTGAGTGCGATGGGGATGTTGGCCAGCGTGGACAGGCGTACCAGTGCGCGTACGTCGTCTCCGTGCGGGTGGGCGGTGAGCGGGTCCCAGAAGAAGATCACCGCGTGGATCTCCCCTTCGGTGATGCGGGAGCCGATCTGCTGGTCGCCGCCCAACGGCCCGCTGTGCAGGGCCGTGACCTCCAGGCCGAGCTTGTCGGCGAGCAGGGAGCCGGTCGTACCGGTGGCGAAGATCCGGTACGGCGCGAGGTCGGCGCTCCGGTCCGCGGCCCAGGCGATCAGGTCGGGCTTGCGGGTGTCGTGGGCGACGAGCGCGATGCCGTGGCGTTCGACGACCGGAGCGCTCGCGGGATCGAGCCAGGAGGGGTCGGCCAGTGGGAAGAGGTGCAGGGCGAGCGCGCGCAGCTGCTCATGGTGCAGGAACCCGGCGCGCTCGGTGTCGAGTTCGTCGAAGCTGAGGCCGTGCTCGTGCGGGTCGAGCCCGGAGGCGTCGAACAGGCGCGCGTAGTCGGCCCGCGCGATGTACCCGTCGCCTTCGACGTCGAGCGCATCGGCGATCGCGTCGAGCGCTTCGAGCACTGCCCGGCGGAACCGGGGGTCGGCGTCGAAGGCGCCGCGGTCGGTGGCGGCGATGAACTCCTGCTGGCCGATCGACCCGTCGTGATCGGTGTCCGAGACCGCGGCCAGCTGGATCCACAGGTGGGAGAAGGCCGTACGCAGGGCGTGCGAGTGGTCGTGCGTCAAGTCCTCGTCGGTACGCAGTCCCGCGATCATGCGGTCCGAGTAGGCCCTGAGGTCCGAGCGCGTGATGTGCCGGTCCCTGTCGACGTCATAGAGGTCGAATAAGGCATGAGCCCGCTGTGCTCGCGCCTGGTAGTCCAAGATCAGCTCCTTAATAATTATACGATCATCGACCTGAGCGGAGATCATCTACCCCACCCCGGGTCGAGGTAATCTCAGTTGGACCACTGGTTCGGGGTGTGGAAGATCGAACTCGCCGCGCCGGCTGCCGAGATCAGGCTGACGATCACCGTGTGCCACCTACCGGCGGGCGCCTCGAAGCAGAGCTGGAGTATGCGTGTTCGTCACCGCTCTGCTGACGTTTCATCAGATTGTGCAAACTTCCGGTTTGCACACGGTCGAGCCGAATTGCCGCCCATACGCTCATTCGTGTCGCCCGGCAGAGGGCGGCACTCGTCGCGTGCCGCGCACGCGCCCCGCCCGTCCCAGCTGTAGTGCGCTGCTCAGGACGCGTGCGGGATATTCGATGGGGAGTGGACATGGCCTCTTTGGGTCGTAGGACCGCCACGGTGATGGCAGCGGCTCTGGTGTCGCTGAGCGTGGGCGGCGGCGTCCTTGCGTCGGCGGCGACCCCGCCGGCCTCGCCGTGCGGCAGCGCGGAGTGCACCGGCCTCCAACCGGTCAGCATGGCGGCCGGCCAGGGCTCGTTGAACGTCACGCAGATGCAACTGGAGAACATCAGCGCGACCGTCGTCGACGCCGTCTCCGGAGAGCCCGTCCGCGGCGTTCAGATCCAGTTCTCCACCACTGGTGGCCGGCTGCTGGGGACGGCCTACACGAACCACAACGGCGTCGCCGCGATCTCCGCGTCGGAGAACCTCGGCCCCGGCACGGCCCAGGAACTGCTGGCGGGCTACGACGCCGTTCTGCTCGGCGACGGCGTCCACACACCGGCCAGCGCACATGGGGCGATCACCGTCGGGGACGACGGCGCCCTTCTCTTCAGCGACCGTGGGCTCAAGCAGGACGTCGTCCCGGTCGACTGGAGCCGGTAGAGGTGCGCATCTTCCGCCGCCGCTCCACTGCGGCCGACCGCAGTGCCCCGGCCCGTCCTCCGGCCGGCGCGCGGGGGAGCGGCGCGGTGGCCCCGGCCGGTGCGGTCAACGGTCATACGGTCCTGGAGACCGTGGCCGCGCTGCCGGTCAGTACCTGGCGCTACCTGTGGGAACCCGAAGACGTGCGCCACCTCGGACCGATGGCCCAGGACTGGCACGCCGCCTTCGGCTTCAACCGGGACGACACCACCATCCCCGTCGTCGACGGTCTCGGCGTCTCCCTGGTGTGCATCCAGGCCCTCAACCGCCGCCTCGACGAGCTGACCGCCGAAGTCGGCCGCCTCCGTGAGAGCGTCGGAGGCCCACCACAGGACGGACCGCCCGCCGACACCGGTGCTGCGCGTCCTTCGCCGACCCGCCCAGGTTCGAGCATCCCGCTGGAGACACCGTGAGGTTCCCCGCAGGCGGGGCGGTCCCTATCGTTGCCGACCGTCAGCCGGTGATCCGGCCGCCTGCCACGTCGATGGTGAGTCCCGTCAGATAGGACGCGGCGTCCGAGGCGAGGAACAGGGCGGTCTCGGCGACGTCCTCCGGTGTGCCGAGCCGGCGCAGCGGGTGCACGGCGGCGACCCGCTGCTGGATTTCGGCGGGCATCCGGGACTCGACCTTCTCGGTGCGGACGGCGGACGGCGCGATGCAGTTGACGCGGACTCCGCGCGGCCCGACCTCGGTGGCCAGGTGGCGGGTGAGCATCACCAGCCCGGCGTTGGCCACGCCGTAGGCGAGGTTGGCCTCGCTGGGTTGGCGGCCGGCGGCCGAGGACATCGTGATAACCGAGCCGTGGCCGCGTTCGAGCATGCCGGGCAGGAAGGCCTGGACGGTCAGGAACGCCGAGGTGAGCTCGGAGTCGATCACCTCGCGCCAGCGCCCTTCGGTGAGCTCGGTGGTCGGGACGGGCCGGCCCTGGCCGCCGGCGAAGGCGGCCAGGATGTCGACCGGGCCGAGCCGGGACTCGGCCTGCTCGCGGACGTCGGCCAGCGCGGCGGCGTCGGTGACGTCCGCGACGGCGGCGACGGCGGTGCCGCCCTCGCCGGTGACGGCGGCGACGACCGAGGCCAGCGCCTCCCGGTCGCGTCCGACCACGCACACCTTGCTGCCCTGGGCGGCGAAGGCCCGCGCGGTGCGGGCGCCGATGCCGCGCGATCCACCGGTGACGACCACGGTCCGGCCGTGCAGGTCGGGGTAGTTGCTGGGCATGTGGGCCTCCTACGGGTGGGTGGTGCGGGGGCGGGTGAGGGGGAGCCGGGCCGCGACCAGGACCAGCCACAGGAGGCCGCCGAAGCGGACGACCGGCAGCAGGTAGCCGAAGCCGGAGACCAGCAGGGCGAGGGAGGAGAGCATCCCCACCCCGGCGAGCACGAGCCCGGCCCAGCTCAGGGCACGCGGCAGCAGGCCGGCCAGCAGGCCGGGCACCGCGACCCCGGCGAGCAGCAGGGCGAACATCACCACGAACCCGGGCCCGCCGGACGCGTACGACAGGTCGGCGAGCGCGCGGGCCAGTGCGGGGCCCGCGTCGGCGGGCAGCCTGCCCTCCGTCCAGCCGAGCATCCCGCTCAGGGCCAGCCAGCCGGCCGCGAGCACCCCGCCGACCAGGGTGATCGCCGAGCCGGGGGCGGTGATGCCGAGCGCGCGCAGCCGGCGGTAGAGCACCGCGGCGATCAGCGCGAGGGGCACGGCGGAGGAGAAGAGCAGGAAGGCGCCGACCTTGATCGTGGTGCTGTGCGCCTGGGTGTACTGAAGGACCGCGAGGCCGGAGGCGTCGGGGTGCGGGGTGGAGCGGTTGACCACGACGTAGGCGATGGTCAGCGCGGTGAAGGCCAGCACGGGCGCCAGAAGCGGTGGGCCGGACTGCGGGCGGCGTTCGGTGGTCATGGCTGCTCCTCGATCGTTCCTGTACTCAAAATAATGATTACAAAGCGGAACGATTGTCAAGGCAGTACGATGCCCTTATGAGCATGGATCGTGGGGATGGCGGGCGAGGCGGCGTGGCGTTCCTGCTGGCGCAGCTCGGAGCGCACGCGGCGGGCCGGTTCGCGGAGCGGATCGCCGGGCTCGACCTGACACCGGCCCAGGCCGGTCTGCTGCGGCTGCTGGCCAGGACACCCGGCCGCAGCCAGCGCGAGCTGGCCGGTGACCTCGGGATGCCACCGAGCCGCTTCGTCCCGTTCGCCGACAAGCTGGAGGAACGCGGGCTGATCGAGCGGCGGCGCAACCCCGACGACCGGCGGCTCTACGCGCTGCACCTCACGCCGGAGGGCTTCGGTCTGCTGGGCGCTCTGCGCGAGGTGGCGACGGCGCACGAGGAGCAGACCTGCCAGGCGCTGTCGCCGGAGGAGCACGAGCAACTGGGCGCGCTGCTGCGGCGGGTGGCGGAGCAGCAGGGGCTCACCCCCGGGGTGCACCCCGGGTACCGCTCGGTCCGGTAGCGGACGCACGCTCCATCGGGGTGGCCGGCCGCCGGTTCTGCTCGGCGGCCGGCCGGGGCCCGGCCCGCTGCGGGGCCGGATACTCAGTCGAGGCAGAACTCGTTGCCCTCGATGTCCTGCATCACGAGGCACGACTCGTTGACCTCATCGGCGACCATCGTGCGCAGGTGCACTGCGCCGAGCGCGACCAGTCGCGCGCACTCGGCCTCCAGTGTGGCCAGGCGCTCCGCTCCCACGAGCCCGGTGCCGGCCCGCACGTCGAGATGCACCCGGTTCTTGACGGCCTTGCCCTCGGGGACGCGCATGAAGAGCAGTCGCGGGCCCACGCCCGAGGGGTCGTTGCAGGCGAAGTACGCCCCCTGGTACTCGGCCGGCTGCGCGCGGTCGAACTCGTCCCACGTGGCGAATCCCTCCGGCGGCGGCGGTACGACGTACCCGAGCACCTCGCACCAGAATCGGGCGAGGCGCTCGGGCTCCGCGCAGTCGAAGGTGACCTGGAACTTCTTGATCATTGCCATCGGCCCACCCTAGCAGGGGGTCTTCGCCGGTCAACTCCAGCTAGGAGGAGGCATGTTGACGGCGCAATGCCCCGGCTCGCACCGGGCCCGGCGAACAGGGGCGAACCGGTACACGCACGGCGCTCGGTGCACCGGCCCGCCCAGTCCACCGGCCTGCTCAGTGCACCGGCCAGAGATGGACGCTGCCGCTCCGGACCCCCACGGCGAGGGTCTTCCCGTCCGGGCTGAACGCCAGCGCCTGGACGGGGCCGTGGCCGGTGAAGGCGGTGGTGGCCGATCCCGAGGCGGTGTCCCAGAGGAGGGCGGTCCCGTCCTGGTCGGCGCTGGCCAGCAGCCGGCTGCCCGGGTGGAACGCGAGTGCCTGGATCGCGGCCTTGTGGCGATCGAGGGTGGCGATCGCCTGGTGGGTGGCCGCGTTCCACAGCAGCACGGTGTAGTCCACCAGCACGACGGCCAGGAGTTGGCCGTCCGGGCTGAACTCCGCGAGTTTCGAGGCCTTCTGCGGGCCGACGGCGACGGTGGTCACCACCTGGTCGGCCAGCAGCCGCCGGAGCTGGAGCGGATCGCCCGCGGCCAGCAGGCCGCCGTCCGGCCCGAACGCCGTCGGCCCGGACTTCGAGTCCTCGTGGACGGCGAGGGTGCGGCCCGAGGGCACCTCCCACACGTACAACCCCTTGGGGCTGCTCGCGGCCAGCGTCCTGCCGTCCGGGCTGAGGTCGACGGAGTCGAAGTAGCCGTCCTGGAACTGGAAGGAGGCGGCTCCGGTGAAGGTGCCGGTGACGCGTCCGGTGGCCACGTCGTACAGCTGGACCTTGTTCTCGTCCGCCCTTGCCAGGACGGTGAGATCCCGGTTGAACACGCCGGGCTGCTCGTAGTGGGGGATGTCGATGCGGGTGACCGTGCCGTGCCGGGTGGACGGGTCCCAGCGCCAGATCGTGCCGTCCGGGCCGGCCGCGGCCACCGTCCTGCCGTCCGGACCGAAGGCGAGCGCGTCGATGCCGTCCGGCCCGTGGAGGGCGTCGTCCTGGCCCAGGACGCCGGTCTGCCGTAGGAGGACGGTGGCTCCGACCGCCGCGGCCGTGGCGGCTGCAAGGCCGCCGAAGATCAGCGTGCGCCGTGACACCCGTCCGGTGGCCGGTCCGGGGGCGGGCGGTACGGGTGCCGCGAAGGCTGCCGGGACAGGCCCGGTCCGGGTGGCGCCGTAGGGATCCGCTCCGGGCGGTGTACCCAGGTCCGCCACCGTCGCGGGCCGTGGCTGCTGCACGGGGGAATGCGGCGGTGTCGGCCGTGCCGGGGTCAGGACCACCGTGTGCTCCGGCCCGGGCGGCCGGACGGGGGCGCTGCCCGCGGGGGCTCCCGCGAACCGGGCGGGGAGGCCGGCGACGGCGGGCCGGTCGGCCGGGTCCTTGGCGAGGCAGGACTCCAGGATCCGCCGCAGTTCGCCGTCGAGGCCGTCGAGTGCCGGTGGCTCGTCCAGGATCCGTTGGACGACCGTCAGGAGGGTGGGCGCGTCGAAGGGGCTGCTGCCGGTGGCGGCGAAGGCCAGGACCGCGCCGAGCGCGAACACGTCGCTGGCGGCATCGGCCCGGTCGGCGCGGATCTGTTCCGGTGACATGTAGGCGTAGGTGCCGATCACCGAGCCGGTGGCGGTGAGTGAACTGGCGTCCACCGCACGGGCGATGCCGAAGTCGATGATGCGGGGGCCGTCGTCGGCGATGATGACGTTGCCGGGTTTGAGGTCGCGGTGGACGAGGCCGCAGCGGTGGATGGCGGTGAGGCCTTCGGCGAGTCCGGCGCCGAGGCGCAGGACGGCGTCGGGGGTGAGCGGGCCGTGTGTGGTGACGACCTGTTGGAGGGTGGGGCCCGGTATGTAGGCGGTGGCGAGCCAGGGTGAGGGGGCGTCGGGGTCGGCGTCGACGACCTGTGCGGTGTGGAATCCGCCGACCTGGCGGGCGGCGTCGACCTCGCGGACGAAGCGGGTGCGGAACTGGGGGGTGTCGGCCAGTTCCGGCCGGATGACCTTGACGGCGACTTTGCGGCCGCCGGGGGAGGAGGCGAGGTAGACCTGTCCCATGCCGCCCGCACCCAGCCGGCCGTCGAGTTGGTACGGGCCGACCCACCGGGGGTCGCCGGGCAACAACGCGTCCATGAGTACCGTCCGTTGGGGGAGTGGGGCGCCGACCGGGAGCCGGGCCGGCCTAGCGGAGCTTCCAGAGCTGGATCGAGGTGCCGGATTCGCTGACCGCGCCGACCTGGTTGAGGCTGGCGGCCAGCATCGTGCCGTCCGGGCTGAAGGCGAGCGCCGAGATCGAGGTGTCCATCCGGGACTTGGGCATGGTGCCGGTCAGGACCGAAGTGACCCGCCCGGTGGACAGGTCCCAGAGGCTGACGGTCTTTCCGGTGTCGTCCTGGATGTTGGGCTCGCGGACACCTCCGGCACCCGCGATCATCGTTCCACCCGGCCGGAACGCCGCCGCCCGGAGGAAGGGGTGGGTGTCGGTGAGGGTCGCGGTGGGCTGCCCGGTGGCCAGGTCCCACACCTGGACGCCGGGGCCCGCGCCGGCGACGGTCCTGCCGTCCGGGCTGAACATCACCGCGTTGAAGTGGTCGGTCCCCACGGCGCTGAGGGTCTTGAGGCCGTGGCCGGTGCCGGTGTCCCAGAGCCGGATCCGGGCGCTGCCGACCGCGGCGGCGACGCTGGCCAGGGTTTTGCCGTCCGGGCTGAACGCGATGCCGTTCAGGCTGCCGCTGTCCCCGGTGAGGGTGGCGTAGACAGTGCCGGTGGACCGCTTGACGAGTTCGATCCTGCCGCCGACGCCCACGGCGAGCGTCCCGCCGTCCGGGCTGACGGCCAGGCACTCGACGTAGTCGTTGATGCCGCTGTACGAGGCGGTGACGCTCATCGGCTTGCCGGTATGCAGGTCCCAGCACCGCAGGGTCTTGTCGAAGCCGCCGGAGTACAGCGTCCGGCCGTCCGGGCTGTAGGCCACGGCCATGACCTGGTCGGTGTGCCCGCGGTACGTCGTGATCGTGGTGCCGGTGGCGACGTCCCACACGCGCACCGTTTTGTCCCAGCTGCCGCTGGCCAGGGTCCGGCCGTCCGGGCCGAAGGCGAGGCACTCGATCTCGGCGGTGTGGCCGCTGAGGTGTGCGACGGGCTTGGTGGGGTCCGTGGCCGAGCCCGGGCCGGACTTCGGCCAGAGCAGGTAGGAGGGGACGGCGATCGCCGCCGTCGTGGCGGCGGCTATCCCGCCGAACAGCAGCGTCCGCCGGGGGAGCGGTCTGCCCGGTGCGGCCGGTGCGGCTGCGATGACCGGGGTGGCCAGTGGGACGGGCGGGACCAGCGGGACCGGCATGGTGCCGGGCGCGGTGCCCGGTGCGGTGGGCAGGTCGCCGAACGCCGGGCTGTGCGGTGCGGCGCCGGGGCCGGTGACCGAGAGCCGGGCCAGCACGTCGGCGGTGGACGGGCGGTCGGCGGGGGCTTTGGCCAGGCACCCGGTGACCAGGTCGTACAGGTCGCCGAAGAGGCCGTCGAGCCGGGGGGCTTCACTGGTGACCCGGTGGATGATGGCCGGCACCGTCGTCGCGTCGAAGGGGCTGCTGCCGGTGGCGGCGAAGGCCAGGACCGCGCCGAGCGCGAACACGTCGCTGGCGGCGTCGGCCCGGTCGGCGCGGATCTGCTCCGGCGACATGTAGGCGTAGGTGCCGATGACCGAGCCGGTGTGCGTCAGCGCGTCGGAGCCCGGGGCGTGCGCGATGCCGAAGTCGATGATGCGGGGGCCGTCGTCGGCGATGATGACGTTGCCGGGTTTGAGGTCGCGGTGGACGAGGCCGCAGCGGTGGATGGCGGTGAGGCCTTCGGCGAGTCCGGCGCCGAGGCGCAGGACGGCGTCGGGGGTGAGCGGGCCGTGTGCGGTGACGACCTGTTGGAGGGTGGGGCCCGGTATGTAGGCGGTGGCGAGCCAGGGTGAGGGGGCGTCGGGGTCGGCGTCGACGACCTGTGCGGTGTGGAATCCGCCGACCTGGCGGGCGGCGTCGACCTCGCGGACGAAGCGGGTGCGGAACTGGGGGGTGTCGGCCAGTTCCGGCCGGATGACCTTGACGGCGACTTTGCGGCCGCCGGGGGAGGAGGCGAGGTAGACCTGTCCCATGCCGCCCGCACCCAGCCGGCCGTCGAGTTGGTACGGGCCGATCCGCCGGGGGTCGCCGGGGCCCAGGGGCTCGACCATGCGTCACTCGAATCTGTCAGGAATACGAACAGTGTCTCGGACGGCATTGAACCATGATCCAGCGCACCGGGACGGTGAGATGGCGATCTCGCCCGCACGGCCCGCGGCCGGGGCCAGGGGGCGGAAAGGTGATCGCGCCGTCGGCCGAATGCGGCGGCGTGCGGTGGGATTTCGGCCGTTACCGCGGAGTGGGGTCCGGCGGTTCGCCGCGACACCTCTGCTCAGCTGCGGCGACCGGGCCCCGGCGCCAGATCCAGCTCGTAGACCTGGCCGACCAGATCGACGCCGAAGCTGTGGTGCGGCTCCTCGGCGACGAGCCGGAACCCGGCGGCGAGGTAGATGCCGCGTGCGGAGGTCAACGGGTCGTTGGTCCACAGCCGGATCCTGGCGTACCCGGCGGCCCGTGCGAACTCCAGGCACTCGTCCACCAGGCGTGTACCGAGCCGCTGCCCCCGGGCGACCGGGTCGACCAGGAGGATCCGTAGCTTCGCGGTGCTCTCGTCGTCGGCGACGCACAGGACGCAGCCCACCCGCCGGCCGTCCTGCTCCGCGATCCACCCCGCTCGGCGGGCCGGGCCGTCGGCCGCCGCGAAGTCGGCGACGATCCCGGCCACCAGGGCCTCGAACGTGGTGTCCCAGCCGAACTCGGCCGCGTACTGCTCGCCATGGGCCATGACCATCCAGCCCAGGTCCCCCGGCTTCCCGATCGGCCGGATGACCGCCCTCGCCCCGTCCATGAGCACCACCGTCAGTGAGACAACCGTTTTGGTGATGCTAGCCGGGGACACCACCACGGACCGGTGCCGCTCGCAGCGGCGTCGGGCGAGGGCACCCCCCGGGCAGGGGCGGGGCTCAGACCCGGCGGCCGGTCCGGGCCGGCTGTTCCGTTCGGGCCCGGCGTCTGGCGGCCCGGCGGTTCAGGTACCGGGTGAGGAGGAAGTAGATCACCACGGCGTAGGCCCAGCCGGCCAGCACGTCGGTGATGAAGTGCTCGCCGAAGTAGACCAGCGTGAACCCCATCGCCAAGGGATAGGCGACCAGCAGCACGCGGAGCCTGCGGCTCGCCATCGGCCAGAAGAAGAGCAGCAGCAGCATCGGGTAGGCGGCGTGCAGCGAGGGCATCGCGGCCACGTCGTTGTCGAACCGGCTGCCGTTCTCGAACAGCGACCCCGCGCGCGGCAGGCCGCTGTAGCTGAAGACGTCCTGCACGATCCGGGTGACGGCCGGCATGTGCCCGTTCACGGCGGTCAGCCACGGCGGGTCCGCGGGGTAGAGCACATAGGTGGCGAACCCGACGTACGTCAGCGTGAGGTAGAGCGCCAGCAGCCGCTGGAAGCGTCCGTCCTGCTTGCGCCAGAGCACGGCGAGCAGCGCGAACACCACGAAGAAGTGCGACATGTAGACCACGGTGCCCGCGTAGTCGTACCAGTGCGGGTGGTCGGGAGTCCAGAGCCAGTGCTGGAGCCGGACCGTCCAGGTCTGCCCCGCGCCGAGGAAGCGGTCGATGTCCAGCTGCGGTCGGTACCGCACCGGCCACGGGGTGTGCGAGCCGTAGCCGCGCAGCAGCGAGTACGTCCAGACGGCCGCCATCACGGGCAGCCAGTCCCGCAGGATCCGCACCCAGCCGAGCCGGTGGCCGCTGTGCACCGCCGCCGCGATCAGTGCGCCGATCAGGAAGCAGAAGACGATGTCGTTCGCGTACGGGAGCCCGTAGGTGTGCACGTACCAGACGAGTGTGGCGGCGTACGCGGGCCAGGCCAGCAGCCGCAGGGGAGAGCGGTGCGCAGGGGGAGCCGCCCTGGGGAGTGGACGGCTCAGGGTGTGTTCGGCATGGATCGGACGGCTCACTACTGGCGCTTCCTTCGTACGGTCACGTCGGCCGGGCCGGGTCACCGTAGCAATGCCACCCGGGAACAGTCTGCTGGTTCACCCGCACCAAATATCGCCCGTTTCGGGTCATATCGGGTGAACGGCGAAGATGAGTGCCAGTGTTCCCAACGAATTCGCGACAGTAATGAGAGTGTCGTAAGAATTGCGACCGGTGTGACGGACCGGAGTCGCCGCGTCACGGCGCCTGCGGGCTTGCGCCGGTGGCGGAGCGTCACGAACGGGGTCCCTCCGGCGAGCCCGCAGGCTGCCCCGCGCGTACCGGTGCGGCCGGCGGCGCGGGTGCCCGGCGGCACCTGTGCCCCGGCCGGCGCCGGGTCCGCTGACGGGCAGTCGGCCCGGATCGGGCCCGAATCTTGATGGTGGACGGTCAAAGATGCGGGCATGGTACGGGGCCGGCGCGCTGCGGTCAGCAGCGCCGGCCCCTCTCTGCCTGGTGTTCGAGTGCGAGGAGGGTGTCAGCCCTGGTTGATGCAGGTGTTGCCGAACGCCGGGTTGAGCAGGGAGATCACGCCGATGCTGTTGCCGCAGACGTTGACCGGGATGTGGATCGGGATCTGGATCACGTTGCCGGACAGGACGCCCGGCGAGCCGAAGGCGATGCCGTTCGCGTCGGCGGAGGCGCTGGCCGCACCGGCCGTCCCGAGCACGAGCGCACCAGCGGCCCCGGCGAGCACAAGAGCCCTGCGGATGTCCTTCATGGTCTTCTCCATTCCTGAGGGGATGGTGCATAGTCATGACGACGAGGTCACCGCTGCCCGCGAAAGGCGGCGGCGACCCCGGAGTCAGTCTTGGCGCTCGCGGCACGACGCGCTCGCCGGGCGCACCGTGGGTTCACCCACCCGGGCGGCCTTCCGGCCCCGGGGCTCGGCCATCGGTGGGACGGCCGAGGAGGGTCGCCGACGCCCGACAGGACTGGCCGGGACAGCCGCAGTAGCCTGAAAAACGTTCGTTCGTCCGTCCTGCGTTGTCGTCCGAGTGAGAGAGCGGGGGTGGGCGTGGTGTCCCGTCCGTCCGGCAGTCCTGTACCGGCCGCGCCGTCGGTGACCGGTTCCGGTGCGGGGGAGAAGGGCCTCAAGGGTGGTGCACTGGGCCTGTTCTCCTCGGTGGCGATCGGGCTGGCCTCCACCGCCCCCGCCTACAGCCTGGCGGCGACGCTCGGTCTGATCGTCGCGGGGGTGGGGCTCCAGGCGCCGATCATCACCATCCTGGCGTTCATCCCGATGCTGCTGATCGCGTACGCCTACAAGGAGCTGAACGCGTCCGACCCGGACTGCGGCACCACCTTCACCTGGGCCGCGCGGGCGTTCGGCCCGCGTACCGGGTGGATGGGCGGCTGGGGCATCATCGTCGCCGACATCATCGTGATGGCGAACCTGGCCCAGATCGCCGGTATCTACGGCTTCCGGCTGATCGGCCTGGAGTCGCTGGCCGGCAACAAGGTGTGGACCACCCTCGCGGGGGTGGTCTGGATCATCGTGATGACGCTGATCTGCTACATCGGCATCGAGATCTCGGCCGCCCTGCAGCGCTGGCTGCTCTGCGTGGAGATCGCCGTCCTGGTGCTGTTCTCGGTGACCGCCCTGGTCAAGACGTACTGGAGCAACCCGCCGCCGACGGCCGTCCACATCTCGGCCTCCTGGTTCAATCCGTTCAACGTCCCGTCGGCGAGCGCGCTGACGGCGGGCATCCTGGCCGCCGTCTTCATCTACTGGGGCTGGGACACGGCGGTCTCGGTCAACGAGGAGACCGCCGACAGCGCCCGCACCCCGGGCCGGGCGGCGGTGATCTCCACGGTGCTGCTGCTGATCATCTACGCCCTGGTGGCCACCTCGGCGCAGGCCTTCGCCGGCGTCGGCACGGACGGCATCGGGCTGGCCAACCCCGACAACTCGGGGGACGTGCTCTCCGGGCTGGGCAACGCGGTCTTCGGCAGCACGGGCCTGGGCTGGTTCCTCACCAAGCTGCTGATCTTCATGGTGCTGACCTCCTCGGCCGCCTCCACCCAGACCACCATCCTGCCCACCGCACGGACCTCGTTCTCGATGGCCACCCACCGGGCGCTGCCCGAACAGTTCGGCCGGGTGCACCCGAAGTTCCTCACCCCGACCTGGTCCACGGTCGGCATGGGCATCGCGTCCATCGCCTTCTACGTCCTGCTGACGGCGATCAGCGGCAACGTGCTGGCCGACTCGATCGCCTCGGTCGGCCTCGGCATCGCGTTCTACTACGGCCTGACCGGCTTCGCCTGCGTCTGGTACTACCGCCGGGTGCTCACCCGCAGCACCCGCGACTTCGTCTTCAAGGGGCTGGCCCCGGGCCTCGGCGGCCTCAGCCTGCTCTACTTCTTCTGCTACGGCGCCTTCGACGTCTACGCCAAGCCCGACTTCGGGGCCACCTCGATCGACCTGCCGGTGTTCGGCCAGACCGGCGGCGTCACCGTCATCGGCCTCGGCGCGCTGGTGCTGGGCGCGGTGCTGATGCTGATCCAGTGGGCGGTACAGGGCTCCTGGTTCCGCAACCCGGACGTACCGGTGAGCGCCGCCGACCCGGCCGACGCACCCTAGGGAGGCCGGTCCGATGCGCGTACTGCTGGTGGGTGCCGGAGGTGTCGGTACGGCGATCACCAGGATCGCCGCCCGTCGCCCGTTCTTCGAACACTTCGTGGCCGCCGACCACCAACTCGCGCGCGCCGAGGCCGCGGTGGCGGCCACCGGGGACGCCCGCTTCCACGCGGCCCGGGTGGACGCCGCCGACCAGGGCGCCGTCACCGCGTTGCTCGCGGAGCACCGGTGCGACGTGCTGCTCAACGCCACCGACCCGCGCTTCGTCCTGCCGCTCTTCGGCGCGGCGCTGGCGGGCGGCGCGACCTACCTCGACATGGCGATGTCGCTCTCGCATCCGCACCCCGAGCGGCCCTACCAGGAGTGCGGGGTCAAGCTCGGCGACGCCCAGTTCGAGCGCGCGGGGGAGTGGGAGCGGGCCGGGCTGCCGGCCCTGTGCGGCATCGGCGTCGAACCCGGGCTCTCCGACGTCTTCGCGCGCTACGCCGCCGACGAACTGTTCGACGAGATCGAGGAGATCGGCGTCCGGGACGGCGCCGACCTGACCGTCGACGGCTACGAGTTCGCGCCCTCGTTCTCGATCTGGACCACCATCGAGGAGTGCCTCAACCCGCCGGTGCTCTACGACCGCGACCGCGGCTGGTACACCACCGCGCCGTTCAGCGAACCCGAGGTGTTCGACTTCCCCGAGGGGATCGGCCCGGTGGAGTGCGTGAACGTCGAGCACGAGGAGGTGCTGCTCGTCCCGCGCTGGGTGGACGCCCGGCGGGTCAGCTTCAAGTACGGGCTCGGCCAGGAGTTCATCGACGTGCTGCGGACCCTGCACAAGCTGGGCCTGGACCGCACCGACCCGGTCACCGTCGGCTCGTCCGCCGGACCCGCCGCGGTCTCCCCGCGCGACGTGGTCGCCGCCTGCCTGCCCGACCCGGCGGGCCTGGGGGACCGGATGCACGGAAAGACCTGCGCGGGCACCTGGGTGCGCGGGACGAAGGACGGCGCACCACGCGAGGTCTACCTCTACCACGTGGTCGACAACGACTGGTCGATGCGCGAGTACGGCTCCCAGGCGGTGGTCTGGCAGACCGCCATCAACCCGGTGATCGCGCTCGAACTGCTCGCCGCCGGCACCTGGTCGGGGGCCGGGGTGCTCGGCCCCGAGGCGTTCCCGCCGGTGCCCTTCCTCGACCTGGTCGGGGCGTACGGGCCGCCGTGGCAACTGCGCGAGGGCGGCTGACCCGGCGGCTCCGCCGCTGCCGGGCGCCGACGCCGGGCCACCCGCCGCCCTCGGCCGCTGGAGCACCCTGTCCGACAGGTGTGTCGAATCGGCACACGTCCCACCGGAGCCCCCTCACACCTATCTGCCCGCCGGGGTAGTCTCGGAGCGACAGCGGACGGGTGTGGAGGGTGGCCGCGGATGGGTGTACGTCCTGGACAGGTGGGGCAGGCCGAGGACTTGGCGCTGACACTGGCCGCCCAGAACGGCGATGTGACCGCGCTGGGTGTGCTGCTGGAACGCCACCGCGGCGGGATGCGCGCGGTCGCGCTCAGCCTGCTGGGCCCCGGCCCCGACGTGGACGACGTCATGCAGGACGCGGCGCTCGTCGCCCTGCGCCGCATCGGCGACCTCCGGGACCCACAGGCCGTGGGCCCCTGGTTGCGCATGGTGGTGCGCAACGGCTGCCGGACGCTGCTGCGCGCCTCCCGGCGCTGCGATCCGGTCGAGCAGGTGCCACTGCCCCCGGACACCGCCACACCCGAGCGGATCCTCGAAGGGCACGCGCTGCGCGGCTGGATCTGGGAGGCCGTCGAGGAACTGTCGCCCGCGCTGCGCCTGCCGGTGGTCCTGCGCTACTTCTCCACCGGCGTCACCTCGTACCAGCAGATAGCGGAGGTCTGCGCGATTCCGGTCGGCACCGTCCGCAGCCGGCTGAGCCAGGCCCGGACGGCGCTCGCCACCGCGCTGGCCCGGACGGCCGCCGGGGCGTACGAGGACGTCGAGCGCCGGGTGCGCGCCGGCTGGCAGGAGGCGCACCACACGCTCGCCAGCGCGGAGCGGGGCGAGTTCCACCGGGTGGTCCGGGAGCGCTACGCACCCGGGTTCACTCTCCTGAGCGCCGGGGAGCGGCTGGGCGGGATCCCGGTCGTGCTGGCCGGCATGGAGACCGACCTGTGCGCGGGGGTGCGGCAGCGGCCGCAGAACATCGTGGCCGGCCGTTCGCTGATGGTCTGGGAGATGGAGTTGGTCAACCCCGCCGACGATCCGGACCACTGCCCGCCGGGCGTCGCCTGGATCATGACTCTGGAGCACGGCCGTGTCCAGCGGCTGTCGCTCCACCACGCGCCGCGCCCGCGGGCGGCGCCCGAAGGGGCCGTCTCCGCCTCCTGAGCCGAGGCCGCCGATGTGAGCCGGATCACGGGTGGAGAACCGAACTCCCGGGCTCGGACCGCGTCCTGTCGCTGTCAAGGACACCGACAGACCCGACGGAGACCCTCGTGGACAACCTCAGCACCCCTGCCCCCCCGGCCCGGCGACGCCTCCCGCTCCGCGGGCGGCCCGCTCTCCCCCGGGACCCACACCATCGAGATCGGCGGCATCGCCCAGCGCTACCACGTGTACGGCAGCGGCCCGGTCTGCCTCGCCCACCCCGGGGGGCCCGGCATCGGCTGGGAGTACCTGCGGATGCCCGCGCTGGAGCAGCAGTTGACGATGGTCTACCTGGAACCCGTCGGCACCGGCGGGTCCGGACGGCTGCCGTCGCACCCCCACGGCTACACCAGGGAGCGGTACAGCCGCTTCGTGGAACTGGTGACCGGCCGGCTCGGCGTCCCCGAGGTGTACCTGCTGGGGCACTCGCACGGCGCCTTCGTGGCCGCCCACCACGCCCTGCACCGTCCGCAGCGGCTGGCGGGCGTGATCCTGTACGAAGGCGCACCGGTCACCGGAGCCGAGCACGGGGAGGAAGCGGGCCGCCGGGCGGCGGAGTTCGCGGCGAAGCACGCGGGGGAGCCCGGGCTGGCCGAGGTGCTCGCGGCTTTCGGGGCGATGGCGGCCATCGCGGACGACGAGGACACGCTGGCCGTCGCCAAGGGCGTCCTGCCGGCGTACTTCGCCGACTACTGGGGCGACGAGGAGCGGCTCGCCCCGGTGCGGGACGCGGTCCGGGCGACCTACATCTCCGGACTGGACGAGGACCTCAGGCCGGAGGTGATCGACGACCGGGCCGCGCTCAAGGACCTGCGGGTGCCCGCGCTGGTGATCGTGGGGCGCCATGACGTGATCTGCGGGCCACGGTGGAGCGAGGAACTGCACGCGCTCATCCCCGACTCCCGGCTGGTGGTCCTGGAGGACAGCGGCCACCTGGGCCACATCGAGGAGCCCGAGCTCTTCAACGCGGCGGTGACGGACTTCGTACGCGGGACCGGCCCGGTGTGACGGGCCGGCGGGCGTCCTGGGAGGTGCGGCGGCGGCTCGGAGAGGGGCCGTCGCCGGCCGGCTCCGGTGACGCAGTTCGACCGACGGTCGGATGACCTGTGCCGTCCGGTGCCCGGCGTGGGCCACAGTCGTCACAACGACCTCGCTTCACGGAAGGGAAACCGTCATGAACGGCGAACACCCCGCGCTCCGGGTCCGCCGGACGGCGACGCAGGACCTACCCGCACTCACCCTGGACGTCGAAAGGGTGCTGGACGGGCCGGCAGCCGCGTCCGGCTCGTTGCTTTTCGCCCCGTCACCGGTCAGTATGGTGACGTGCATCATGCCTTTCCCTGTGGGACCCTGCCGCTGGACTTCGTCGGCACGCTGCGCGCACGGCGCAACGCCGAGCCGACGGAGAAGCTCGCCTCCCCGGGCCTGCTCGACTCCTGGTTCGTCGAGTCCGGGATGCTGGACACGGCTCCGGGCGCCGACGAGACCGATCTCGACATCGCCCTGGAGCTGCGCGAGGCCGTCTACGCGCTGGTGACGGACCGTCTTGCGGGCAGGCCGCTGGAGCCCCGCCCGGTCGCCGTGCTGAACAGGCAGGCGGCGGGGCTGCCCGTGACCCTGCGACTGGGGCCCGGTGGCACGACCCGCACCGGCTCGGCCGCCCAGGCGCTGGCGTCGCTGGCCCGTGAGGCGGCCGGGATCCTGGGAGGCGACGAGGCGGACCTGCTGCGCGAGTGCGCCCGCCCGGAATGCACCCAGGTCTACCTGGACCGGTCACGCGGCCACCGGCGCGAGTGGTGCGCGATGACCACCTGCGGCAACCGGGTCAAGGCCGCGGCCTACCGGGCGCGCCGGCACGGCGACACGGGCTGACGGCGGGCGCCGCCGAGGACGGGCCGACTGCTCAGGCCCCGCCCTGATCGGCCCTCAGCAAGGTGTACATGACCGAGCGCTCCTGCTTGTGGCGGCGGACCTGAGCCTTGGCGACGAGCGATTCGAGGGTGTTCCGCACGACCTGTGGAGTGGGCTCCCGGTCCGGGTGCCGCTCCAGCAGTTCCTCGCGCAGCTCCTTGGCCGGGCGTGGTTCGCTGTGAGCGGCCAGCAGCTCCAGCAGGATGTCACCCAGCAGCACGGCCTGCTTCGGCTTGCCCTTCACTGCGGCCTTCGCCTTCGAGCCCGGCCCACCGCCACGGCCCGACGGCCCGGCCGGACCCTGCGCGGAGTCCGTACGCGGCCCCCTCCGGGCCGGCACCGGCTCGGCCTGGGGCTGCTCCGGCAGCGGGGAGGAGTCCTCCGAGGCCTCGTACCGCTCGGCGAGACTCAGGATGTCCAGCAGAAGGGCCTCCTCCTGCCGCAACACCTTGATCTTCCCTGCCAGCTCCTGCTGGCGACGGCGGTTCTCCTCCAGATCCGACGCGGCCTGCACCACGTACCGCGATCGGAGCGAGGCGGCTGACTCGCTGATCACAACCGTTCACTCCCTAGGTATGGATCACTCTGTGCATGTGTGGTGATGACGGCAGTCATCCTGGCACAGGCGCCCTTCCCGGGCACCCGTGGACCAGGATGCCGGTTTGAGGTGTCGGGGTACCTTCTGATGATAGACATAGAGATACGTATGTCATATGTGCACGCGGAACCGGGCTGGTTCACAGGACCGTGGCCGCAGTCCGCCCGGCCGGCCGCCCGCCCGGGAAAGGGAACCCGCGGGACCTGTCTGCGGGGTCAGGCGGCTGTGGCGTTGACGGTGACCGGGATGTTGTCACGGGTGGCCTTGGAGTGCGTATCCGAGTGCGATACGTATCACAGAAGGCGGCCCGCCGCACACGTGTCCGTCAGTCGCAGGCCCGGGGGCGGGCGGCGCAGTCACCGGTGACAGGCCGTCAAGTGACTGATGTCCGGCCGCTGCGCACGAGCCAGAGTGTGACACAGAACGTTCGCTGCCCTGGAGGGCTGACCCCACGGGGATCGGAACACCTATTCCACGGCCGGCACACACCTACTTCTGGGACAGGAAGCGATGCGACGATTTCTGACAGGCCTTGCGGCCGCGCTGCCGCTGACGGCGGCGGTGTACCTGCCGTCCGGTGCCTCGGCCTCCACCGCCGGCCTCGCGCTCACCTCGGCCGGCTGTTCGGCCGTACAGGTGCAGGCACCGGCCGGGACCGTGATCGAGTCCGTCACCGCGGCGAGCGAGGCCGGCGGCACCGTCCAGGGGACCGGGGTGGTGGGCGGCACCGTCGCCGACGTGCCGCCGTACTGCAACGTGACGCTCACCGTCACCCACCCCGGTGCCGGCGATCATGCGAAGGTGCAGGTCTGGCTGCCGGTGAGCGGTTGGAACGGCCGCTTCCAGGCGGTCGGCGGCGCCGCCTACTCCGCGGGTGACAACGGGGTCGGGCTCGGCACGGCGGTCAGGAGCGGCTACGCCGCGGCGACCACCGACGCCGGGATCGGTGACGCGCTCGACACCAGCTGGGCGCTGGACGGCAAGGGCCGGGTGAACACGGCGCTGCTGGAGAACTTCGCCTCCCGGTCCCAGCACGAGACCGCGATCATCGGCAAGGAGGTGGTGACCGCGTTCTACGGCCAAGCGGCGTCCTACTCCTACTTCAAGGGCTGCTCGACCGGTGGCCGGGAGGGCTACATGGAGGCCCAGCGCTACCCGGACGACTACAACGGCATCCTCGCCGACGCGCCCGCCGTCAACTGGGACCAGTTCGAGGTGGCGACGCTGTGGCCGCAGGTGGTGATGCACGAGGAGAAGACGTACCCCACCTCCTGCGAGTTCAACGCCTTCAACCAGGCCGCCCTCAAGGCCTGCGACGGGCTCGACGGCGTCACGGACGGTCTGATCTCCAACCCTGACGCCTGCGGCTACGACCCCGCCCGACTGGTCGGCACCGAGCTGCTCTGCGACGGCAAGCAGGTCACCGTCACAGCGGCCGACGCCGCCGTGGTGCGGAAGATCTGGGACGGTCCGCGCAGCGCCTCGGGCAAGCGGCTGTGGTACGGCCTGCCGGTCGGCGCCGACTTCTCCTCCCTGGCCGCGACGAAGCCCTCGCCCGACGGCACCCTCACGGGGAGTCCGTTCGTCGTGCCGGCCGCCTGGGTCTCCTCGTTCGTGCTCAAGCAGCCCTCCTTCGACACCTCGACGCTGACCTACAGCCAGTTCACCAAGGTGTTCCAGCAGGCCCGGACCGAGTACGACAGGATCATCGGAACCGACAACCCGAACCTGACGGCGTTCAGGAAGGCCGGCGGCAAGCTGCTGACCTGGCAGGGCGACGCCGATCAACTCATCCCGACCCAAGGCACCGTGGACTACCGCCGGCGGGTCGACCGGATGATGGGCGGCACGCAGCGGGTCGACGACTTCTACCGCCTCTTCCTCGCCCCTGGTACCGCCCACTGCGGCCTCGACGGCGGCAGGAGCGACGACCTGGCGGCCCTGGCCGCCTGGGTCGAGCACGGCAAGGCCCCGCAGACGCTCACCGCCACCCTCACCACCGCGACGGGCCGGACGGTCACCCGCGACCTGTGCCGCTACCCGTTGGTCTCCCGCTACTCGGGCCACGGCGACCCGGCAGCGGCGGCAAGCTTCCGCTGCGTCCCGGCCGACCGTCGCTGACCCGACGGAATCCACCCGGCCCCCTGGGGCCTGACCACGTCCCGGCTCGCGCCCCTCGGCGCGAGCCGGGACGTTCGGCGTCGGCGTCGGCGTCGGCGTCGCGGCGGCAGGCCGGAGCCGGCCCAAGGCGGTCTCCCGGCACTCGCGCGACCGAGGTCCTAAGGACGGAGCGGCGCGGCGGGTCGATCAGTCGCTCACCCTCGCCGGTGCGCGGCCTGCGGGGGATCCGTCACATGACGGTCGGAAGCGCGCGGTGCGGGCGGGACGCCCTTGGGTCACGCAGGCTCCCCGACGGGTCTGGCCCCACGGGCTGTTGGCGGTCCCCGTCCGGTCGGACAGCCGGGACGTCGCGGACGGCGGCCGGGCCGGGGGCCGCTGCACGGTGCCATGCGGTGCCTCGCGGCGCCTGCGGTGCGCCGGTACCGCGCGGGTGCTGCGGCGTGCCGCCGCGAACTCGGTCACGGCTCACCGTCAACTGACAGATGTGGCCGTTCCCGCCACGGCCGAGAGTGAGTGCCGTCAACCCCACGGCACTCGACATCAGCGAGCGTCAGCGAACGACGGAGGACCATCATGAACAGGCGCAGCTTCACCAAGGTCGTCGGACTGGGTGTCGGCGCGACCGCCGTCGGCCTGCCTGCGGCGGCGACCGCCGCGACCGCCCCCACCGCGCGGCGGGCCGGTGGGCCGGCGCCCACCGTGCCGACGATCACCCCGGGGACGCACACGGAGTTCAGCGGGCTGAAGCAGGTACGCGCCGGGGTGCTGGACATCGGGTACGCCGAGGTCGGTCCGGCGCACGGTCCCGCGGTGATCTGCCTGCACGGCTGGCCGTACGACATCCACAGCTTCGTCGACGTGGCCCCGCTGCTGGCCGAGCAGGGCTACCGGGTCATCGTCCCCTACCTGCGGGGGCACGGCACCACCCGCTTCCGGTCCGCCCGCACCGTCCGCAACGCCCAGCAGTCCGCGATCGCCCTCGACATCATCGCGCTGATGGACGCCCTGGAGATCGACAAGGCGGTTCTGGCCGGTTTCGACTGGGGTTCGCGCACCGCCGACATCATCGCGGCCCTGTGGCCCGAGCGGGTCAGGGCGCTGGTGTCGGTCAGCGGATACCTCGTCACCAACGTCGAGGCGCAGGCGAAGCCCCTGGCCCCGGCGGCCGAGCACACCTGGTGGTACCAGTTCTACTTCGCCACCGAACGCGGCCGCCTGGCGATGGAGAGCCCGATCGACCGCCCGGCCCTGTGCCGGCTGGTCTGGGAGACCGTCTCGCCCGGCTGGGACTTCGACGACGCCACGTTCGCGCGCACCGCGGCGGCGTTCGAGAACCCCGACTACCCGGCCATCGTCATCCACAACTACCGCTGGCGCCTGGGGCTCGCCGCCGGGGAGCGCCACTACGACTCCGTCGAACGCAAGCTCGCGGCCCGCCCCAGGATCACCGTGCCCACCGTCACGCTGGACCCCGCGCTGGACCCCTTCACCGCTCCCGGCGACGGCAGCGCCTACCGCTCCTTCTTCACCGGCCCCTATGTCCACCGCACCCTGAGCGGCATCGGCCACAACCTCCCCCAGGAGGCCCCCAGCGCCTTCGCCCAGGCCGTCGTCGACGCCGACCACCTCTGAACCCGGGCCGCCCGGCGGTCCACACGTGTGTCGAGCCTCGTCGGGCCCCGGCGCGTTCGTCACCACATTGACAGGTTACGGGAACCTGCGACATGTTCGTCACCGGTCAGAGCAGTTACCAGGAAGGACAAAGCATGGCAGTCATACGCATCCACCTCGTCTCCACCCTCAGTCCGAAGGAGGTGCTGGGTGTGCTCACCGACTTCGGCCCGACGCGCCCCCAGGCCTGGCCCGCGATCGACGCCGAGCACTTCACGGTGCACGAGCTCGGTGACACCTGGGCCGAGGTGACCGAGGGCACCGCCGCGGCATGGGAGCGCACGCGCTACCAGTGGGACCCGGCGGGCAGAGAGGTCACCGTCACCACACTCGACTCCAAGCTCTTCGGGGCCGGTGGAGGCTGGGTCTTCACGATGACCCCCGAGGGGGAGGGCACCCGCGTGGACGTCCGACTCACCCGCGAGCCCGCCACCTTCAAGGGCAAGGTGCTGGCTTCGCTGCTGCCCCTGATCGCCCCCTCCTCGCTGCGCAAGTCGTTCGCCGGCCCGTTGAAGGCCAAGATCTGATCCCGGGCGGGGTCCGGCCGCCCCGGCCGCCGGGCTCCGCCCGGCCCCGCAATCCCCCGGGAAGGATCCCGCCCCCCGTACGCGGCGAGAGCGGGGGCGTCCGGTACCGGTGGAGTGTCTGTACCCGGTCACATGCAGTCATCCGACTGATCCCGCGCGGGGCCGCCGGCCCGATGCTGGGACGGTCGCCGCCCGCCGGCGCGTCGTCGTCAGGTTCGGAGGGCCAGCTGTGATCCGTACGCCCGTCGTGTTCATCCACGGAGCGTGGCTGCACGCGCTGTCCTGGGAGCCGTGGGAAGAGCGCTTCGCCGGCCACGGCTATCTCACCTGCGCCCCGGGGTGGCCGGGCGAAGCGGCCACCGCGCGGGAGGCGCGGGCGCGTCCGGGCGCGTCGGCCGGCCCGGGACTGGACGAGCTGACCGACCACTACGCCAAGCTCGTGGCCTCCTTCGAGGTCTCGCCGGTGATCGTCGGGCACTCGGTCGGGGGGCTGGTCGCCCAGCACCTCCTCGGAGCCGACCTGGGGCGGGCGGCGGTCGCCATCGCACCGGCGCCCATCAACGACACCGCGCCGCAGCCCGGATGCGAGCCCGCCGGTGGACGGGCGGACGCGCCCGTGCTGCTCTCCGTCCGGCGCTTCTGCGAGGTCTTCGCCAACACCGTCGCCGGCGAGGAGGCCGAGCGGCTCTACGACAGGTATGCCGTCCCCGTCCCGCGCCGGCTGCTCGACGACCTCGGCTGCGGCGGAGCCCCGCGGCCGCCGAGCGCCCTGGTGGACACCGGCAACACGGGGCGGGGCCCGCTGCTGCTGGTCTCGGGGCAGGAGGACCTGCTGGTGCCCGACCGGCTGACCCGCAGCGCCTACAAGGAGTACGGCGACTCCACGGCGCAGACGGACCTCAAACAGTTCGCCGACCGGGGGCACTCGCTGGTCGTGGACAGCGGCTGGCGGTCCGTTGCCGACCACGTGCTCGACTGGCTGGACCGGTGCGGTGTCCGTGCCTAGCCGCTGCCCTCCGGACGGGAGTCGCTCAGCGCCTCTCCCAGCGCGTCGCGCAGTGCCGCGCGGGTGGTGATGCCGAGCTTGGGGAAGACCCGGTACAGGTGCGAGCTGACCGTGCGCGGGGACAGGTGCATCCGCTCGCCGATCTCCTTGTTGGTCAGGCCGCTCGCGGCGAGGCCGGCGATCCGCTGCTCCTGCCAGGTCAGGCCCGCCGCGGAGGAGGGACGGGTGGACATCCCGGAGGCCCGCAGTTCGGCCCGCGCCCGGTCGGCCCAGGCGGTGGCACCGAGTCGTTCGAAGGACTCGGCCGCTCGCGTCAGTGCCTGCCGGGCGGCCCTCGGCCCCTGCGACTGGCGGGCCCGTACGCCGCGGGCCAGCCGGATGCGGGCCAGCTCGAAGGGGAAGCCGACGCCTTGGGCGAGCGACTCGACCCGTTCGTCCATGGCGTTCGCCTCCTCGTCGTGCTCGGCGGTCATCGCCAGCGCCCCGTAGGTGACCAGGGCCAGCCGCGGCGAGATGCCGGGCAGGCCGGCCTCCTGCGCGGCCAGGGCGTGGCGGCGGGCCTGGTCCGCGCGACCGCTGTGCAGAGCGGCCTCGACCAGGTCGAGCAATGTCCGGGAGGCCTGGTGCGCACAGGGCGCGAACGTGCCCGGTGCGGTGACGGCGACCGCGTGCAGGTAGGCGGCCTCGTAGTCGCCCTCGTGCAGCGCCGCGACGGTTCCGGCGGCGTCGGCGATCTGGGTCAGGAAGCCCACACCCCGGGGTCGGGCCCAGGAGTCCACCGCGGCCCGCAGCTCCCGGGCCCGCTCGGTCTGCCCGCGCATCGCCGCGAGCTGGGCGAGGTAGGCGCGGCTGTGGTGCGCGAACAGCGTGTGGCCGTGCTCCACCGCGAGCTCCAGGCCGCGCACGCCTGTGCGCTCGGCTTCGTCCCACTCACCGACGGCCATCTGGTCGAGCATGATCAGATGCAGCATGGTCATGGCGGTCGAGGTGGCACCGGTCTCCACCTCGCGGTCCACCGTGCGCTGGAGATGCGGACGGTGGGGCCCCAGGACGTCGAGGTGGTGGGCGGACACGCTCAGGCGGACCGCGTCCCAGGGGTCGAGCTGCGGGAGGTCGGCGAACGCGCGCTCCAGCCGGTCCCGGGCGCCCGCTCCGTGGCGCACCACGTCGCTCCAGGTGTCGCGGTAGATCAGGGAGCGCGCCGGTACGCGGTCCCCGAGGGCGTCGAGGACCTCGCGGGTCCGCTGCCAGCAGTCGGCGTCGCCGGCGTACTGGGAGATGGCCAGCAGGAGGTTCACCAACCGGACCTCGACCTCCCCCGTACTGCGCCGGTGGTCCTCCCGCAGCGTTTCGAGCGCCGCCACGACCTGCCGGTGGGAGGAACGGACCTCGCCGTCCCGGTACAGCGCCGCGTAGGCGGAGGCCACCACCGCGGCGGCGGAGTCACCCGCGCCCTGAGCGGTGTCGGAACTCACGAGCAGCTGCGCCTGGTCCAGGAGGGCCGCCTGGCCGGCGATGAAGGCGGCGTCGCCCAGGCGCCGGGACCGTCCCTCGCGGTTCTCGCTGAGCTCCGCCGCACGGGTCAGCCAGGCCACGGCGGCCAGCGCGCCGCCGCGCCGGGTCGCGGACTCGGCCGCCTTCTCCAGCTCGGCCGCCACCTGTTCGTCGGGGTCGACGGTCGAGGCCGCCAGATGCGTGGCACGCCGCTCGGGATCGTCCCGGTGCAGGCGGGCCAGGACGGCGTGCGCGTCGCGCCGTTCGTTGGGGGTGGCCATCTGGACGACCGTCGAACGCACCAGCGGATGCCGGAAGACGAACCCGCCGCTCATCCGGTCGAGGTCCAACAGGCCGCAGGAGGCCGCCTCGTCGGCGTCGAACATCTGGTAGCGGGTGCCGCGGGCGGTGCTCGCCGCCCGCCCCGAGGCCGTGCCGTCCAGGGCACCGCGCAGCAGTTCCGCCCGGACCGTGGTGCCCAGGGCCTTGATGCGAGTTCCGTACACGTATTCGAGCCGGCGGGGGAGCGGCACGCTGGGCGCGCCGAGCAGGTCCTTGACCCGGTGGGCGGACCTGCTGCTCAGGAAGGGCGGCAGTTCGAGCAGGGCCAGCGGATTGCCCTGGGCTTCGTCCAGGACGATGCGGCGGACCACGGGGTGGAGCCGGGGGTGGTGCAGGTCGAGCAGTTCCTCCGAGTCGTGCTCCGACAGGGTCGTGACGTGGAGCTCCGGCAGCGCTGCCGTGTCGAAGAGCGACGGGACGTCCGAGCGCAGGCCGACGAGGAGCTTGACCGGGCCGCCCGTGAGCCGTCGTGCCGCGAAGCCGCACACCTCGGCGCTGGCGGCGTCGAACCACTGGCCGTCGTCGAGCACCAGCAGCAGCGGCCGCTGCGCCGACGCCAGGGACAGCAGGTCGAGGAGCGCGATGGCGAGGGTCATCACCGAAGGCGGCGGCCCCTCGTTGCGGCCGAACACGACGTCAAAAACCCTGCGGTGGGAGGCATCGAGCCGGTCGAGGTGCGGGAGCAGCGGATGCAGGAACTGATGCAGGCCGGCGAAGGGGAACGCCGACTCGGCCTCCACGCCCACCGCGCGGACGACCTGGTGGTCCTCCCGCACCGCAAGGTCCGCGGCGTGGTCCAGCAGGGCGCTCTTGCCCACGCCGGTGTCACCCCTGAGGACGAGCGACCTTCCGCCCGCGGCCGTCGTGAAGGACGACAGCAACTCCCGCTCCCGGCGCCGGCCCACCAATGACCCGACCAGCGAATCCATGTCCCCCACTCCCTCGACCGATCCCTCGGATCTCGCACCATCCATGCGGATCACCGGCCGTGTCATCAGAACCGACCGGCCGTTCCGGCAGCGGACACCGTCGGGGACTCCTCTCCCCGTGCGGCAGCCGTCCGGACGGCCTGGGTGAGCATACGTGTGTCTCTGGCGCCGCGCACATGCCGCCTTTGTGCGCCCGCCACACGTGCCCGGACCCTTGGCGGTGGAGCCAGCGGCGTTTTGCGAGGATCACCGTGGTGCGGCGGCCTGGTGCAGATGCTGGCTCAAGTCCCCGACGAGGGTGATGCGGACCCGGCGCTGCGTGAAGCGCCACCGGCCGTCATGCCGTTCGAAGCGGTCGTGGTACCGGCCGCCGGCGATGGGCTGCAGCGGCAGGCCGGGCAGCGCCTGGAACACGGTGACGTACGAGCGCGAGACCGCCGTACCCGACTGTTCGTCGACCTCGACGGCGAGATTGGTGGTGACGTGCTGGGTCCGCGGCGTGCCGTCGGCGTAGAGGATCACGGTGTCGCGGAACACCCGCTCGATCGCCTCCCCGCCGCTGGCCGGTTCGCCGCTGCCCGTGAAGGTCGCGTGCTCCAGCAGGGCGCCGAGGCCCGCGAAATCGCCGTCGTCCACGAGTTCGGCGTAGCGGGCGATCAGGTTCTCGATGGCCCGGTGGCTCGGCTGCGGACCGGCGGGTGCGTCGGCGGTGGTGGACATGGCTGCTCCCAGTGGGACGGGTGATCTCCGGTGTGCGGCCCCCGGCGGAGCAGGTCGGTGCCTTCGGCCAGGGCACCCCGATCCTCCGGACGCCCGCTGGGCGGGTGCTGCTCACGCCAACATACATGTGAATTGGGCATCTGGCACACGTGTGACGTCTTGGGGGGCTCCTCCTCTCGTGCGGGAGTGCCGGGAGGCGGGTCGGTCCCGTGGTCTCGATGTCGCCGTCCCTGTTGATCAGGAGGAACGCCGAGGCCGCCGCCGCGTGCAGCGAACCCCGACCGGGCGCGCCGGCCGGGACGGCCGCGGGGCTCACGGCCGTCCCGGGCCGGCTGAACCCTGGCGGGCAGGCGGAAGTGGAACCTGACTTCCTGTGAGTTCGCTGTCAATTCCTGGGAGAATCCTGTCCACTTTCCGCCATTGTCGTGCTCTGCTCATGACATGTACAGCCCGGGGCCTCTACGGTGAGCAGCGCTCCGGCCGACATCGCGTCAACCGGGGCGAACCCCCACTCTTTCGCTCTCCGTACCGGGCCGCCCCCACACGCGGCGCGCTACGGCAGGCCGGCCGCCCCCAGCAGCCGGCGACCCCCACAAGGAGCTCATCGATGCGTTCCCGCATAGCGATCGGCATCGCCGGTACCCTGGCGCTGTCGTCCTGCCTGGCCCTGGCCGGTACCGCCGGCGCGGCGACCCCCGACGCGCGGCCGGCCGGGCACCACACGCACCACAAGCACTTCGCCACCGGCCTCGACCTGGCCGCGCTCAAGGCCCACCAGCACGCGCTGCGCCCCGCCGCGGCCACCGCCCGGGACCTCAGCGCGATCGCGCCGTTCGCCCGCTCCGGCGCGGCGCCGGCCAGCGCGGACCTGACCCAGTACGCGCTCTCCCCGGGCGACCAGGGCCAGGTCGGATCCTGCGTCACCTGGGCCACCGGCTACACCGGCTACGGCGTCCTGATGAACGAGCAGGGCCTCAGCGGCGCGCCGATGGCCCCGATGTACATCTACTCGCAGATCGCCCAGGGCAACGACCAGGGCACCTACGCGAGCGTCGCCCTGCCGATGGAGCAGCAGCAGGGCATCGACACGCAGTCCGACTACTGGCAGGGCACCACCGACTACACCACCCAGCCGGACTCCAACGAGACCGCGAACGCGGCCAACTACCGGCTCTCGGGCTTCGTCGCACTGCCCACCAGCGGCAGCGCGGCGCGCAGCGCGATCGAGGACGCGATCTCCCAGGGCGAGCCGGTGCCGATCGGCTTCTCGGTCCAGCAGAGCTTCATGGACCTCAACTCCCAGACCGCGTCCGACTACAGCTACATGCCCGGCGACACCGGCAGCGACCCGGTGGTCGGCGGCCACGAGATCACCATCGTGGCCTACAACGACCAGGGTGTGACGATCGAGAACAGCTGGGGCACCGACAGCTGGGGCAACGGCGGCTTCGCCAACCTCCCGTGGAGCTTCTTCGACGCGGGCGTGGTCGACGAGGCCCACGCGATGGGCAAGCTCGCCTGACGCACCGGCAGGAACACCGCAGGGCCTGTCCCACCGTGCGAGCGGCGGGGCAGGCCCTGCGGTGTTCCTGGGCCGATGTTCGAGGTCGAGGGGGGAGCCGGCCCTCCGGAACGGTCGCACGCACGCGTCCGGGCTCGTCCGGGCTCGTCCGGGAACGCCCGGGAACGCCCGGAGCTCTGGCTGGACGGCCCCGTGGACCGCAGCCTGCCTGTCGGGGCCGCAACGGCGAGCCCCGGTCGGACGGTCAGGAGACAGCGCTTCATGCTCAAGCTCCGAGCCTTCCGACGTGTCATGGCAATCGCGAGCCCACCGCGACGGTCGTTGCGCGCTGTTGCGCGCCAATCGATCGCTCGTCAACTCGAAGGAACTCCATGAGACTCAAGGCCATGGCGGCCGCCACCCTGGCAGCCGCGTCCCTCGTCCTCGGAATCGCCGGCCCCTCGACCGCGGCGACCCACCCGGCCCCGGCCGGCCACGCCGCCACCAAGGCGCCCAAGGGGGCGCCGACGGCGATCCTCCCCGGCCACTGGACCACCGAGGCCCCCCGGCTCCCGCAGGGCTGCGGCTGGCTCTACATCGGCTCGCCCGGCAACTACGGCACCCCCGACGGGTACGCCGGGCAGGTGGAGCAGATGTACAACTCCTGCAACGGTGACGTCTACGCGCACTGGCAGTGGGACTCGGGCTTCATGGCCCGGTTCCCGGACCGCCAGCTCAACCTGGCCGTGGGCTCGCCCTACTACAACGGCGGCCAGGCGTTCTGGACCGGCGACGTCCCGGCCTCCAACGGCCAGGACGAGTGGTTCGAGTTCTCCGACGGCTCCAGCGTCCCGCACGGCTGGGCGAACCCGGACGCCTGGCGCGTGGGCGCGGAACTGGACGACTCCACCTGCGTCGCGTGGGGCACCCTGCACTGGTACGGCGGCCAGGACTGGTCCGGCCCGGTCGGCGGCTGCGGCGACAAGATCACCCCGTCGTGATCCCCGGCCGCCTCCCTGACGGGGCCGGCGGCTGAGCCTCCCCCTGATCGGGCGCTCTCTCCCGAGCCCGGCGGCCTGGCCTGCGAGGTACCGCAGCAGAGCAACGTGCAGGGCGGCACCGTTGCGGCTGAGTCCTGGGTCGCAGGTGGGGGCCTGGTGAACGACGCAACGGGACTTCCCGGCGGATCGACCTGCGCCGAGCAGGAAGACCACGGGGAGTCCCGTTGCAGGAGAAGTACGCGCAACCCAGCCGCCGGTAGCCTGTCCGCGTGGCTGAGACCTGGGACGAACAGCAGCTGGTGGCGGACGGTTTCGAGCGCGTTCACGTCGAGTCGGCCTGGTACGACGGCCCCCGCGAGGGGATCGCCGATGTGGACGGAGTCCCGCACTACTTTCGCAACCACGACTTCGACCCCTCCGACGCCGATGACGAGTACGTGGTGTGGCCCGCGGGGGCTGCTGCTGTCGCACTGGAGCGGGAGCAGTGGGCGATCTTCGTCAGGTGGTACCTGCGCGACGAAGCAGGAACCGCCGCGCCGGACACGCATCCCGGACAGGGCGGGGTCGACGCCCGCTACGACGACCTGACCTCGCTGCTCGCGCCGCACCGTGAGGCGCCGGACGACGCGCGGCGAGTTGTGGGCGAACTCCGCTACGACGCCGGCGCTCGCTATCGCGTCGAGGGGGTCGCCTACTGGTTCCGGTGGCGTCCGAGCAGGTGAGGGCGCCGTTGAGCATCGGATGTTGTATGGACGCCCAATGACCACTCGGCGGTCGCGGGCGCCGGTGTGGCAGCTGCCCGCCGGCGAGCGGGAGACGCCAGCAGGACGTTGCACTTCCGCTGGGGCAGCAGATGTCGTAGCGGGGGCACATGGCGATGTTCCGGGTCGCGACAGTCGGCGCTGAGCAGGCTGTGCGACCTGGGCTTCAGCCGGGTCGGCAGCCGTGTCGTGGTGCCCGCATTCGGATCCGTCCAGCTGGTACCGATGAAGAGGACGCCGGGAGTCGAATGGCTCACAACGCACACCCGCGTTCTACTCCGTCGGCTCGCGCCAGGCGGCGACGAGATTGTGGAAGCGCGAGAAACGGGTGCCCGGAACAGTCTCGCCAGTGACCGTCTCGCCGTTGAGCGAGCAGATGTCGAAGATACCGGTCTCGGTGTCGAGCAGGCAGCACACGCCACCGGCTGCGGCGGTGAGGTCGGTGAACACCTTCCTGACGCTCGCGGACTGCTCGAACATCCGGCTCATGTCCGAGCTGGCCGCTGTGAACTGCAGCGACGCGAAGTCCGGGTGCCATGCGGGCTTGAAGCAGACCGTCAAGTAGATGTACCCGACCGGCACTTGTCCCGACTCGTCGATCCTGTCGGAATCGCGCAGAAAGAACTCGCGCATCGCGTCGTCGACGCCGATCACGATCGAGGTGTCCAGTTCGAGCGTGCCGCCTGCCGACCGGTCGACCGGTTCGCTCTTGAACTTCGAGGTGAACGGCACGATCAACTGCTCTCCGCCCGGCAGGGTGACCCGAAGCGGCGGCGTGTCGTGGCCTTGAGGTGCGAGCTCGGCCAGCCGGGTCAGTGCTTTCGCAACATTCTGAGGGGGCATGAAGATCTCGTAGCTGTAGTCCAGCCCCATACCGCCCCGCCTCCCCTGTCCTGAACCGGCATCCTTTCACGGCATGGACCGGTCGCCCAGCTGATTCCGGGGCGGCTGGCTGTACCCGGGCGCGGTCGGCAGCGGGACGCCAACGTTGGTTCGTCTCCTCTTCGGTGACGCCGGCAACGGCAACCTGTTCGGCCTCGTCCCTCACACTGGACGCCCTGGGACGTGTAGGCGGCCCGAACCACCGCCTTGAGCGGAGGCCTGCGAATTCACACGACAGGTGCGAGCCGACTCGGCGATCATTGGCCGATGACCATGGGACCGGACCTTCTCAGTCTGAGCATCGTGTGCCCACCGCCCGACGAGGGCGGCGTGGAGGTCCGCCCGATCGTCAATGGCCGGGATCTTCTGGCGGAGGTGGTCCCCGGTGGCGTGGGAGGCTCCCGGTACCTGGGAGTGGGCCCCCGGTATCTGTTGGGCCGCGCCGGGCCGTTGCATACAACGGCGACGCCCCACGAGGTTCGTCTCGCTTGGTCCGGGTGCGGCGTGGAGGAGTGCTGTGGCGCCCTGTACATGACGGTCAGGCACGACGGGGATCATGTTGTCTGGGCGGGCTGGCGCGACCCGGCCAATCAGGACTTCGACCTGCCGGAGCTTCGGTTCACCACAGGTCAGTACGAGGCCGAGGTCCTGCGAGTCGGAAGGGACCGCAGTTGGGAGTTGCCGGCAGGAGCGGTTGCGCGCTTGCTTGAGGCGGGGCTGAGGCGACGTGGGGACTGGCTCGCTCGGTGGGAGTGCGAGTTGGAGGACGTCTGGGCCTCCCGCAAGGAACCCGATCGAATCCACGTCGTCCTGAGGCATCCCCCTCACCGGGCCGATTCAGATCTGCCCTGGCTCCAGTTCGGGATGACTCTCCCGATCTCCGAGGACGCCCCGTCGGAACAGGCTGAGCGCCTTGAGGCGCGGCTGACCGCAGGCGATCCCCGTGCCACCGCCGAGGTCTGGGGAGGTTCGCATGACGCCGGGCAACTGGGCTACCCATGGCCGCCGGTCGACCCGCAGTTCATCTGACGCCGGAGTGAGAGGATCGGCATTCCTTTGCCGTTGGGCATCCGGTGGCAACCTCCACCCCACGGGGAAGCGTGACCATGCGGGGGCATTGCCTGACGATGATCATGTAGGTCGTGGGAAGGTGTGACCGCTGACAGCAGCCATTGCCGAGTTGTCACTGCCTCCGGGGACGGCTAACGATCAATGTCGACGTGAGCTTGTTGTTTAACCTCGCAGGTCACTCGACCTGCTGATCTGCGGTTCTTCCGGGGACAGCACAGGCGGCCGTTCTCCACGCTTCGAGATGTCGAG
>NZ_BAAANT010000044.1:0-48698 GCF_039529945.1 Kitasatospora kazusensis
GAGCCGACAAATCCGAAACAGGACAGCTGAAGCGTCAGTCAGTCGATGGGTCAGACCCACCGGCAACATCACCACGAACATCATCACTGTCAGTCGTTGCGCCGCAGGGCGCCCTTCACCCGGTCAGCGGCGTCTTGGACGGCGTCCTTGACGTCGGACACGGCCTGCTTGGCCTTCGACTCGGCCAGGTCGGCTTGGCCCTCGCCCTTGAGTTCCTGGTCTCCGGTCAGGGCACCGGCCTTCTGCTTCGCCTTCCCGCCGAGCTCCTGCGTCTTGTTCGACAGGCTGCCCATGTCCGGTCCTCCGCTTCGTCGTGGATTACTGGGTCGATTGACCGTTCAACTCTCATTTGCTCCTGCAATCCACCTCCCTGCAAGCCGAGCGAACCAGGACGTCCGAGCCGGGACGCCGAGTCGGCCGGCTCGGACGCCCCAGCTCGTGAACGAGTCGCGAGGCGGAAGGTTTGGGATCCCGGAACCGGGTTAGACGACACCCGGAACGCACTGCAGCCAGTACCTGGACGGGTCCACCCCCCCGGCCCTTCCGGAACGGCCCAGCGGCGCGGATCCCACCCGATGGACCCTGCTCCCGGCCGATGCCAACCCCCCGAGGCTTCCGGCCCGGGAGCAGGGTCCCCGTGCTTGCCCGAGTCCACCCAGGGCGAGAGCGTCGATGGTCTCGCCCGGCCCACGGTGGCGGCCTGCACCGCCCGGTCCGGCGAGGACCCCCGGGCCCGCGCGACGGCGCCGAGCGCGGCCGGACCGCTGGAGACCAGGCGGCCGACGGCCAGGATCGCGAGCAGCGGCCCCGGAGGCGTCCGGCCACCGGGCTGGGGCGTCGGTGCTGGGGGACGGCCGAGACGGTGCGGCCTCGCGGCTCGGCCGGGCACCGTCTTGCGGCAGCGCGTCGTAGGTGTGGGGCTCAGCCATGGTGTCCTGGCCGGGCGCTGTGCAGGGTGGCGAGCCGGCGCCGGGTCGTACGGGCGGCTGCCGGGCGTGCAAGGACGGTGCGGCGGCGGGGCCGCTGCAGCGCGGTGGTGACGAAGATCGCGGCGAGCAGCAGCGGTGCGGCCAGGATGACCAGGACGGACATGGTCGGGCTCCTCGGGGTCGTGGGCGGTGGGCGGAGCTCAATGGTCACGGGTCTGCGGGGGCGGGCGGTCCTATGGGGCGTCAGGACCTGCGCGGGCGGCACCGGCGTGGGCGTCGGCGGCTCGGGCGTCGGCCAGGACCACCCGGGGCAGGGCACCGGGGTGTTCCTCCCGCAGGAAGGCGATCAGCTTCTCCCGGACGACGCAGCGCAGTTCGAAGGCGTCACCGGCGTCCCGAGCCGTCATCAGGGCCCGGACCACGATGGTGGAGGGGGTGGTGTCGACCACCTGCAGGGCCTTGCCCTGACCGTCCCAGAGGTCGCACTTCGCCAGGATGGTCTCGAACTCGGAGCGCAGCTCGCCGACCGGGGCGCTGTGGTCGAGGTGGAGCAGGGCGGTCCCGGTGATCCGGGTGTCGTGACGCGACCAGTTCTCGAACGGGCGGCCGGCGAAGTAGGAGACCGGCATGACGATCCGGCGCTGGTCCCAGGTCGCCACCACCAGGTAGGTGAGGGTGATCTCCTCGACGGTGCCCCACTCGCCCGCGACGACTACGTCGTCGCCGATCCGCACCATGTCGCCCAGCGCCATCTGGATGCCCGCGAACAGGTTCCCGAGGGTGCTCTGCGCCGCCACTCCGGCGACTACGCCGGCCAGGCCCGCCGAGGCCAGCAGGCTGGTGCCGACCGTGCGGGCGGCGGGGAAGGTCATCAGCATCGCGCCCAGCGCGACCACGGCGATGGCCGCCTGGCTGATCCGGCGCAGCATCGCCGCCTGGGTGCGGGCCCGCTGCATCCTGCTCCCGTCGTGACGCCGGGCGGACAGTCGGACTCCGGTGTCGATGAGCAGCGCGACCAGACGGCTGGCCAGCCAGGCGAAGGCCACCAGGCAGAGCAGGACCAGCAGATGGCGTACGGCGCCGTTGAGCCGGGGCGTCAGGTGCGCCCAGCCCTCACCGGCCAGCAACAGCCCCACGGAGGCCGCCGCGAGGACGGGCCTCCGACAGCCGCGCAGCAAGGCCATGATCGTGTTCTGCGGGCGATGGTCCGTCAGGTAGCGGGCGACCGCCTCGGCTGTCAGGTCGAGCGCGAAGGCCGCCGCGCCCGCACCGGCCGCCACGGCAGCCAGCTGCAGCAGGCTCCCGAGCAACTCCACGCGGTACTCCATTCCTCCGGTTCCGGCACGCGGGCGGGCGGACCTGACTCACGGCCACGCGCCGCCCGGCCTCCCGCTCCGTGTGCCCGGCCTCGGCGGAGGCATGCATCGGGTCAACGGGCCTGTCGAACTCGGGAGTTGCCTCGGATGCCGAACGCGCGAAGGCCGGGGCCGAGAGGATCCGGTGACGGTGATTGACCCTCCCCAAGCGGGTTATACGACCGGGTAGCCGGCAACCGTCGAGAACGAGAGGGCTGTCATGACGAACATCTCCCGTCTGCCCGGAGCCGTCGCCGACCGCTGGGACTGGCAGTCCCGCGGCTCCTGCGGCCGGGCCGACACAGCGCTGTTCTTCCACCCGGCGGGCGAGCGCGACACCGAGCACCAAGAGCGCGAGGAGGCGGCGAAGGCCGTCTGTGCGCCGTGTCCGGTGCGGATCGAGTGCCGCCGTCACGCCCTGCAGACCCGCGAGCCCTTCGGGGTGTGGGGCGGCCTCACCGAGGACGAACGCCACCGGCTCGTCAGGGCCCGCTCCCGCCGACCGGCGCCGGCCCGTGGCTCCCTGACGGCATGACCGGCGGCCTCCGACGGGCCACACACCGCGCCACCTCCGGTCGCGCTCAGGTCGAGTCCCCACCGGGGGAGCTCACTCGGGCGTTCGGCCGGGCACCAGCTTCGGCAGATCTCCGCTACCCGTACGGGAAAGGCGACAGCCATGAGAAAGGTTACTTCACTCAGTTCGGCGGTCAGAGCGCTCGCCAACGCCGTCGTACTCCTGCTGGTGGCCTGGATCGTTCTCGATCTCCTCGGCGCCAACACCGGCAACATCCTCGTGCACTGGATCCGCAACGCCGCCGACTGGCTCTCCGTCTGGTCCCGGGGCATCTTCTCGGTGCACAGCAGCACGCTGCAGGTCCTGCTGGACTACGGCATCGCGGCGGCCGTCTACGCGGCGATCGGCAATCTCGTCATCCGCACCGTCCGGTGACCCCACGCGGGAGCGCGGACAGACCGTCAACAGAAGGAGAACAGACATGGGAATCGGCGGCTGCGTCATCGTCATCGCGCTGGGAGCCATCCTGGCCTTCGGTGTCGACTGGCACCTGTCGGGTGTGAACCTCCACCTGGTCGGCTTCATCCTGATGGCCGCGGGATTCATCGGACTGTTCACCTACGCGAGTATCTTCCGCCGGCGCGGCCTCCACGGCGGGCGCCGCCCGGCCGTGGGTGAGGTGGTCGAGGAGCGGCGCTACTACGACGGCCTCTGACCGGTGCCCTGCCGACCGGCCGGGCCCGGCTCAGGCCGGGCGCTGGGCGAGCCCACGGACAACGGGGTCGGTCAGCGGCGCGGCGGTGCTGGGGGCGGGTTTCTCGTGCGGTCGTCGTGGGAACCGAGTGTCGCCCACCGGTGCATGATGCGGGCCCGGGCCGTGTCGCGGCCCGGGCCCGCACGGCGTCCTATGCGGCGAGAGCGACACGCCTCGGCGCTGCGCTGCGCGAGCCGCCGGCGGTCTGCGGGTTGCGGCCGGCGTAGGCGGGCCGGCTGCGACGGCCCCGGCTTGCGGAGGCGCTGCGGCGCGGGCGCTCGACCACGGGGTCGGCGATCACGGCGGGGATGCCGGTGGGCACGCGGGCGCCGGTGATGCGGGCGAGCTCCTCGTCGCCGGCGCTGACCCTGGTGGTGACGGGGGTGATGGCGGCGGTGGCCATCATGCGGGCCATCTCGCGGCGCTGGTTGGGCAGCACCAGCGTGACGACGGTGCCGGACTCGCCGGCCCGGGCGGTGCGGCCGCCGCGGTGCAGGTAGTCCTTGTGGTCGGCCGGCGGGTCCAGGTTGACCACAAGGTCGAGGCCGTCGACGTGGATGCCGCGCGCGGCGACGTTGGTCGCGATCAGCGCGGTGACCTGGCCGTTGCGGAACTGCTCCAGTGTGCGGGTGCGCTGGGGCTGGGACTTGCCTCCGTGCAGCGCCGCGGCCTTCACCCCGCTGGCGAGCAGGTCGAGTACCAGGCGGTCGGCGCCGTGCTTGGTGTCGGTGAACATGATCACCCCGCCGTCACGGGAGGCGATGTGGGCGATCGTGGCGTTCTTGTCGGAGTTCTGCACGTGCAGCACGTGGTGCTCCATGGTGCTGACCGCTCCTGCGGACGGGTCCACCGAGTGGGTGACCGGGTCCTTGAGGAAGCGGCGCACGAGCCGGTCGACGTTGCGGTCCAGGGTGGCGGAGAACAGCATTGTCTGGCAGCCTTCGGCGACCTGGTCGAGGAGCTCGGTGACCTGCGGCAGGAAGCCCATGTCGGCCATCTGGTCGGCCTCGTCGAGTACCGTGATGCCGACGCCGTCGAGCTGGCAGTCGCCGCGCTGGATCAGGTCCTTGAGCCGGCCGGGGGTGGCCACCACGACCTCCGCCCCGCGGTTCAGCGCCTGCGCTTGGCGCCCGATCGACATCCCGCCCACCACGGTCGCCATCCGCAGGCGCACCGCGTGGGCGTAGGGGGTGAGCGCCTCGGTGACCTGCTGCGCGAGCTCACGGGTGGGGACCAGCACCAGCGCCAGCGGCCGCCGCGGTTCGGCCTTCTGCCCGGCGGTGCGGGCCAGCACGGCGAGACCGAACGCGATGGTCTTGCCGGAGCCGGTGCGCCCTCGTCCGAGGACGTCACGTCCGGCCAGCGAGTTCGGCAGAGTGGCGGCCTGGATCGGGAACGGCGCCGTGACGCCCTGGCGGGTCAGCACCGACAGCAGCGCCTTGGGCATGTCCAGTTCGTCGAACGACTCGACGGCCGGCAGCGCCGGGGTGGTGCTCACCGGCATCGCGAACTCACCCTGAAGAGAAGAGCCCTGACGGGCACTGCGACCGGAGGAGGTGCGGCCGCCGGCGGGCCGGTCGCCGTAGAAGGAACTGCCGCCGGAGCGGGACCCGTAGGCGGCCCCGCCGGAGCGGGAGTTGGAGCTCTGGTACGAGGAGCGACTGGAGCGGTTCATGCGGGAAACCTTCCTCAGGGCGGCACGTCACGAGGAAGGCTCCGCAGCGCGGGGCGCCGGCGGAGACCGCAAGGGAACGAGCCAGAAAGTGTGACGGGCGGGGCGTGGACGGTAGAACCGTGCGGCACGTCACCTACGGTCGGCGCTCACCGAAAGGAGCGGGAGCGCGAACCTCGAACCGTGAGATCTCACGGCAGGGCGCCGATCCGGACGCGGCGCTGTGCGTCTCGCGTGGGGATGGATGCCAGTGGCGAAGCCAAGGGGCCTGAACGGCCGGGGATGTGCGTCGTGACGCAATGCCGAGGGGCCCACACCGGGCATGTACGCGGTGCGGGCCCCTCGCTGCTAGGCGGGTGCCTCAGCAGAAAAACTACAGCGGACGAATGTTCTCGGCCTGCGGGCCCTTCTGGCCCTGCGTGACGTCGAACTCGACCTTCTGGCCCTCGAGCAGCTCACGGAAGCCGTTGGCGTTGATGTTCGAGTAGTGGGCGAACACGTCAGGACCGCCACCCTCCTGCTCGATGAAGCCGAAGCCCTTTTCCGCGTTGAACCACTTCACAGTGCCATTAGCCATAAAGAAATCTCCTTCGAGGGGCTGTCCGAAGCCCGCACTGTGCGCGCTCCGAGTGCCGCGATGATGACCCACCCGGGGAAGAGCCGGGAAACAAAAATGCGCCTGCGATACATCAGCAGGCGCACACAAAGTTCATGGGAACCACTACTGCAACTAAAATGACTCTAGCAGGCCCCGGCCTTCCGTGGTGGATTATTTCACTCCCGGTTTTTCAGGGGCCTCTCCTCGGGCCCGCTGCCCCCGAGTCGCCAGGAACGCCAACGCTCCCTGTGGGGAGGGTGGTTGACGGCATAGCGCTTGTCCGGGGCGGCGGCTCCACCGGCAGTGCGACATGGACGAGCCCCGAGGCGCGCCGCGTGGGCTCTCGCCACTGCGGCCCCGGCTCGGCCCCGCCATCGGTTCCAGCGGAGACAGCGGACGGCACGATTCGAATTCCGACCCGTTCACATTCGAGTTCCACCAAAAGGCCCCGCTCCCGCGATTTCCGGCGCATACTGCAAGGAATGACGAAATCAGCAGCAGTCCGCCGGCCCCTGCCCACCAGCCCCTTCAAAGCCCGGGTCCAGGCGCCGCTCAAGCGGTTCGCCGTTGGCGACCGAGTCACCCACGACCGCTACGGCCTCGGCCGCGCCATCGGCGTCGAAGGCGACAGCGACATTGCCGTACTCGTCGACTTCGGATCGCGGCAGGAACGCATCACCCAGCCGTACGCCGCGATGTTCAAACTCTGACCCCGGGCGCCACGCGCTTCTCGGCCGAACGTGCTGCACCGCTCGCGGGCGGTCCCCGTGCCGAGACGACGGCGCACCGTCGCCTCGGCATCATCCAGGGGTGCGCACCGCTGGCCATTGATCCCGATGGCCATGTCGAACGGGCCCCGCCGGTCCCGGCCCCGGCGGTAGCCGGAACGACACATGACGATCAGTCACCGTCGGCCGTACGCCGATCGTGCGGGCGCCAGAATCGTCGCGTGGATGACAAACATCTGTTTGAGTCCGTTTGTGAAGTGCTCTCGCTCCGAGGGTTCGAGCCGGCACCGCCGAAGGCGGCCGGCCTCTCCGTACGGCTGCGCCCGGGTGTTGGCCTGGTGCTGGGATGGCGGCCGGGCGAGGATCTGATCGGGCCGACGCTCCACGCCTCCCCGCTTCCCGCCGACGCCGCCGGACGCACCGAGTTCCGCGGCATCCGCAGTGCGCTCACTCTGGCCTTGTCGGAGGTTCTCAACTCCGCGGGCTTCACCGTCGCCACCCTTGGAACCGAGCTGTTCGTCACCGTGGGCCAGTGCGATCCCGGCGCCGCCCCGGCCCTGCCGTGCGCCGCGCCGCAGCAGCCGGCCGGCGCTCGCGGCAGCGGGCACCGGTCGAAGCCCGGCCGCGTAGGCCGGCGACACCCCCGCACGCACCGCAGTCACCGCCTTGGGGCGGACTCCCGGACACCGACCGCCGTGTCCTAATCTGGGACTCATGTCGAACCCTGACGGGCTGCTCGTCGACATCGCCGCGATGGTCGAGTCCGAGCACAGTAACCAGATGTCCTTGACCGTGGTGGTCCCCGGCGCAGTGATCACCGGCAGGCTCGCGCCGGTGTCCCTGTGGTGGGAGCGGGTGGCGGAGGTCCTCCAGGCCTCTGAGCACCTGAAGCCGTTCGCCGCCCTCTTCGCGCCGCCCGCCGAAGGCCCGCCCGCGCGGCCCACCCACCTCCACCTCCACCGCGCGAAAATCCTGCAGGGCAACTTCGCCCTACCCCACACCGGCGGTATGTACCGCATCACCATCGAAGACATCAGCAGCTGGACAATCGGAGACCTCGGTTACTCCGACACCTGAGACGGTGAAAACGAGCGAACTCGCGAGTAGGTGCGGGCCTCGTACAGGCGCGCTGCTCTTGATCAGGGCACCGTAGCACCGGGCCGGCTACCGGGGTACCGACGGACGGCCACCGTGGAACCGGGCGGTGTCGATGGCGTCGCGCAGGGCGGGCAGGTCCGCGATGGCGGCCTGCTCGGCGAAGCGGGCCAGCAGCCGGCGCAGGACCCGTTCGTCCCGGTCGCGGACGGCTTCGCCGATGGCAGCCACCAGTGATGCCTTGGTATGCGGGTCGGGGGTGCGCCCGTGCGGCGCGGTCTGCCGCCCTTCCACCTCGCCTCCCGTTCGTTTGGTTCGTGGTCCCGAGCCGCTGAACGCGGCTTCCTCCGTCTCGCGGCTGCGACTGCGGGTCCGGTCCGTCCGGCCCCCGCGCGGGACGGAGAATACCTCCCCGTCGGACACGGAAAAATCTGTGCCCGCTGGAGTAGACATTGCCTGGTGTCGTGGCTAGTGTTTCTCTCGTAGACGCGGTCAAGCGGTACCCGCCAAACACGAACTTGCGGGCAGTGGTACGGAAGTTCGCAGGTCGGCACGGTGGCAGGGTCCTGAAGCCAGGGAAGGTGCAGGACGGCGACGGGGCTGGCGGCCGGGCTGGGTGGCCCGCAGTGATCGGGGGCCACAGATCAGCGGTACCGCGGTAGTTGCAGGTGCAGTACCAGCAGGTGAAGTTGGGTCGAGCGGTACCAGCAGTCGCGGTAGGCGGTATCTCAGCAAAGGCGCCAGGCTGCGGGCGCGCGTGCTGGGAGTCCGGCAGTGGGGTTCCAAGCCGAGCAGGTCAGCAGGACGGGCGACGGGGCTGGCTGTCGGACCGGGTGGCCCTTCAGGGCTGCAGCAGTACCGGGTAGTTGAAGTTCAGCAGCACCCAGTAGTTCGCGTTACCAGTGGTTGGCAGTACCCGCAGTTCGCAGTATCAGTCCGTACAGAGGATGAACGGAGGGACAGAGCGCCATCAGGATCGCCCGGCCCGTGAGGCAGTCACCCGGGCGGAATCCGAAGACCCCAAGGCAAGGACGGTGGTTTCCGGTCACGCATACGCGATCCCCGCACACCCCCTCCCCCGGGGCCGTGCGGACATAAGGAACCCGGCCACAGGCCGGTAGATGGTGTAAAACCCTTCGGGGCCCCGGGAGCCGCAATGGCCCCGGGGCCCCTCAGCGCGTCCCCGACACAACAAGAAGAGGTGCAGTGACCACGGCAACCATCCGACCGCACACCCCCGACTCCCTCGACGACGACTACCCCGCCTACACCATGGGCCGCGCCGCCGAGATGACCGGCACCACACCCGGCTTCCTACGCTCCCTCGGCGAACAGGGCCTCATCACCCCCCTGCGCTCCGAGGGCGGCCACCGCCGCTACTCCCGCTACCAGCTGCGCATCGCGATGCGCACCCGCGACCTCGTCGACCAGGGCACCGCCATCGACGCCGCCTGCCGCATCGTCATCCTGAGACCAACTCGAAGAAGCCCTGCGCATCAGTGAACAGCTCCGCGTCTCCCAGCACGGCCAGGAAACCGCAGCCGACACCTGACCGCCTACCCGCCCGGCTGGGACCGGTCATCGGCTTCCTGGCGGCGGTGCTCGTGCTGGCCCAGTTCTCCGCTTCCCAGTCGGGACTCTGCGTCCGCTGCGGGGCCACGTAGATCGGACGGTTCGCCACCTGCCCGTCACGCACCTTCATGTGCTCACAGTCGATGAAGATCACCGGACCGCTTGAGTTCTATCGGTGGTTGCGAACGTTCCCGGAAGAGCCGCTCGATCTCCGGCGATCCCTCCTGGGCATCTGTCAGCCCGACGGCCTTGCGCAGGCCGGCCTCCGCCTCAAGAGCGAGCGCATGGTCGCCCGGCGTCAGTTCCCACACCTGACTCTGGATCTGCTGCTCGGCCTCCAGGGCGAGCACCGCGACGGTTCTCCGCTTGTCGATGTAGCCACTCTAATGAGCGGTCCCGGCCTCTGGCACAGCTTCGTTCGGACTGCCGACTGGGCTCGTGCGCGCCCGGATTCTGGACAGATTCCCACCAGATCGCCCGCGTGTCGGGGGAGGGGTCGCTCGTGGTAGCGGGACAGCGAGAGGTACCAGGAGGTTTGGGAAGCGCCCCAGCCGATGGTGCACTGCCCGCTCGCCTGCGTGAACTCTCCCTCGCCGTAGCCGACTCCAGGCGCTACTGAGCCGGGGCCGGCCAGGGACGTCCGGAGAGCGCGGAGGCGACATGGTGGAGGTTGGCGGTCATCGTGCGGCCGGTGGAGTGCGCCCAGGCGTGGCCCTTCTCGTCGTCCAGGTAGTCGAGGCCGGATCCGGGGCCGAGGTGCCAGTACGTCCACGCCTGAGCCGGGATGGTGTACCCGATGTCGACGAGGCCGCCGCAGATCTCGCTGATGACGTGGTGTGCGCCGTCCTCGTTCCCGGTGACGACGACGCCGGCGACCTTCCGGCCCAGCAGCTTGATTACCAGGATCACCCTCAGGCCGGTGTCGGGCGGGGTGGTGCGGGCGCGCTGAGCAACCGTGGTGGGGCAACCACCGGTACGCTGCCGGGGCTATAGGTTTCAGCTGGCGTCGGGCAGGCACGATAGCCAGCCGCTCCGCGCTCCTGGCCGGACGACGCCCGCGCCGGGACGCAGCCACCGGCCTGGAGCTGCCGGACACCGCCGTCGTCGAGGCATCGATGCGCCTGGTCCGCTCAGTCCTCGTTGCTCTGCAGCATCTCCTTGACCTTGGCGATGGCGAATCCCCAGCCCTGCTGCACCGTCGGCTTGCCGGGGACAGCGAGCTCCTGCGGATTGGTCAGTACGTCCAGCAGGACCGGCCCGGGGGTGTCGAAGGCCCGGCGGACGCTGTCCTGGAGTTCGGCGGGGTCGGTGACGCGGATACCCGTGAGCCCCAGGGCGGCGGCGACCGCGGCGAAGTCCGGGTTGTCCAGCTCGGTGCCGAACTCGGTCAGTCCGGCCTGCTCCTGCTCGAGTTTGACCATGCCCAGGCGCCGGTTGTCGAAGACCACGAGCTTCACCGGCAACCGGTACGTCTTCATGGTCATGAGGTCGCCGAGCAGCATACTCAGGCCGCCGTCGCCGCAGAACGCGACGACCTGGCGGTCCGGTGCCCACAGCTGGGCGCCGAGGGCCTGCGGCATGGCGTTGGCCATCGAGCCGAGGTTGTAGGACCCGAGCAGGCGCCGTTGCCCGTGCATGGTGACGAACCGGGAGAGCCAGACGGTGGCCATGCCGGTGTCGGAGGTGAAGATCGCGTCCGCGCTCGCGTACGAGTCCACGGCGGCGGCGAGCGCCTCGGGACGGATGTCGTGGCTGCGGTTGTCCAGCGCGCTGCGCAGCCGTCCGAGGAGGTGCCTGTCGTGACCGGGGTCGGCGAGGCGCCGCTGCGAGGCGCGCCAGTCGTCGAAACGCTCCCGGGCGGACTCCAGGTGGGAGCGGTCCTTGGCGGCGTCCAGGTGCGGGAGCATTGCCCGGAGGGTCGCGCCGACGTCGCCGGCCAGGCCTGCGTCGACAGGTACCCGTCGTCCCAGGTTGCGTTCCTGGAGGTCGATCTGGACGACTTTGCAGTCGGTGGGGTACCAGTCGCGGTAGGGGAAGTCGGTGCCGAGCATGATCAGGGCATCGCAGGTGTCGAGGGCATGGGCGGCGGCGGGATTGCCGATCAGGCCGGTCTGCCCGACCTGGTACGGGTTCTCGCCCTCGAAGCCCTCCTTGGCCTTCAGGGTGAGAACCATCGGTGCGGCCAGCCGTTCGGCCAGCGCCAGTACCTCGTCGCGTGCGTCGCGGGCGCCGCGCCCGACCAGCAGGGTGACCTTGGAGCCCGCGTTGACGATCTCGGCCGCCTCGCGGATACCCGGCTCGTCCGGGCGGGTGACGGGGCGCGTGCGGGGGAGCCGCGCGGGGCGGTCATCGGTCAGCTCCAGGTCGCCGAGGTCGCCGGGCACCGTGAGGACGGCCACACCGCTCTCGCTGACCGCCGCGCGTACGGCCGCCTCCAGCATGCGCGGCATCTGGTCCGGGGAGGTGACGGTGTTGCGGTAGACGGCGACGTCGCGGAAGAGCAGGTCGTTGTCGACCTCCTGGAAGTAGTCGCTGCCGAGCTCGGCCAGCGGTACCTGTCCGGCGATGGCGAGGACCGGGGTGCGGCTCTTGGCGGCGTCGTAGAGGCCGTTGAGCAGGTGGACGGAGCCGGGGCCGACGGTGCCCATGCACACGCCCAGGGTCCCGGACAGTTGGGACTGCGCGCCTGCGGCGAACGCGGCGGCCTCTTCATGGCGGCAGCCGATCCAGTCGACGCCTTCGGTGGTGCGGATGGCGTCGGTGAGCGGGTTCAGTGCGTCGCCGACGACGCCGAACACATGGCGGACGCCCAGTTCCTGCAGGGCGTCGACAATCACACGGGCGACGGTGCGTGCCACGGGCGGGTCCTCCGGTTCATTCAGTGAATACGGGATCGTGTTCACACTCTTCGATCGGGCGGGTCGCCCGGTCACGCGGTGAAGTGGTCGGGATGCGCGGCGTGCCAGTCCTGGGCCCACGCTTCGGGGGCGTCGTTGATGAGTTGCCCTGGGGCGAGCTGCGGGTACAGCTCGGCGTAGGAGCGGATGGTCTGCGGGTCCAGCCTGCGCTGGAGCATGTGCGGGCGCAGCTGGGAGGGTTCGTCGACGCCCATGGCGGCCATGATCTGCAGGGCGCTCTTGACGGTTGCCTCCTGGAAGCGTTGGACCCGCTGGGACTTGTCGCCGACGTCCAGGGCCCGGGCCCGGCGGGGGTCCTGGGTGGTCACGCCGGTCGGGCAGGTGTTGGTGTGGCAGCGCTGGGCCTGGATGCAGCCGATGGCGAACATCATGGCCCGGGCGGAGTTGGTGTAGTCGGCGCCCTGGAGCAGCCGTTTGACCAGGTCGCTTCCGGTGGCGACCTTGCCGCTGGCTCCGATCCGGATCCGGTGACGCAGTCCGGTGCCCAGCAGTGCGTTGTGGACGGTCATCAGGCCCTCGGTGAGGGGCATGCCGATGGTGTCGGCGAATTCCAGGGGTGCGGCGCCGGTGCCGCCTTCGGCGCCGTCGACGATGATGAAGTCCGGGGTGATGTCCTCCTCCAGCATGGCCTTGCAGACGGCGAGGAACTGGCGGCGGGAGCCGACGCACAGTTTGAAGCCGGTGGGCTTGCCGCCGGCCAGTTCGCGCATCCGCGCGATGAAGCGGACCAGTTCGCGCGGTGTGGAGAAGACCCGGTGGTAGGGCGGGGAGATGACGGTCTGGCCCTGTGGGACACCGCGGACCTCTGCGATCTCTGCATTGACCTTCGCGCCGGGCAGTACTCCGCCGATGCCGGGCTTGGCCCCCTGGCTGAGCTTCAGCGACACGCACTTGACCTGCGGGTGGGCGGCCTTCTCGGCGAACTGAACCTCGTCGAAGTCGCCGTCCTTGGTCCGGCAGCCGAAGTAACCTGTGCCGATCTCCCACACCAGGTCGCCGCCGGGTCGCAGGTGGTACTCGGAGAGCCCGCCTTCGCCGGTGTCGTGAGTGAATCCGCCCAGTGCGGCACCGGTGTTGAGGGCCAGCACGGCGTTGGCGGACAGCGACCCGAAACTCATCGCCGAGACATTGAGCAGCGCCATGTCGTAGGGCTGTGAGCAGTCCGGGCCGCCGATCCGCACGCGCGGCGGGTCCGAGCGCACCGCGTGTGGGGCCATCGAGGGGACGAGGAACTCGCGGCCGCTCTCGTACAGATCGAGTTCGGTGCCGAACGGCTCCTCCGCGTCGGTGCCTTTGGCCCGCTCGTAGACGATGCTGCGGGTGTCGCGGTCGAAGGGACGCCCGTCGACGCTGCGCTCGACGAAGTACTGCTGCACCTCCGGTCGGATGCCCTCCAGGGCGAATCGCAGATGGCCCAGCACCGGGTAGTTCCGCAGGACGGAATGCCTGCGCTGCAGGAGATCCCATCCCGCCAGTAGCAGCAGGGACGCCAGCGGACCAGCCGCCAGCCACCACCACGACGACACCAGCGCAGCCGTCACGACAGTGACCGCGGCCACGCACCCCAACAGAGCAACCCAGAATGTTCTCAGCACAGCCACCGTCTAACCCGAATCACGGCGGCCAAGCCACCTCAGGTCAGGTGTTGTCCGTGCGGGGGAAGACGTACTCGTCAAGGACCAGGCCGAGCGCGACCGCCGCCGGCACCGCGACGAGCGCGCCGACGAGGCCCAGCAGCGCGCCCCCGAGGAGGACCGCGACCACCGTCACGATCGGATGTACGTCCACCACGAACTTCATGGCCTTGGGCATGATCAGGTAGTCCTCGAGAAGCCGGAAGGCGATGTAGAAGCCGGCGGTGGCGACGGCGATCGGCAGGGACACCGACAGCGCGACCAGGCTGACGACGAGTCCCCCGATCGTCGAACCCACCATGGGAACCAGGTCCATCAGCGCGACGAAAACCCCCAGGGCCCCCGCGTAGGGCATGTCGGTGGCCGCGCACCAGGCGAAGGTCGCGAGCCCCGCGATCGCGGAGGTCACCACATTGCCCAGCATGTAGCGGCCGGTCCGGTTGAGGATCTCCTCGGTGATCTCCTCCACCGCCAAGCGTCGGCTCCGCGGGACGAAGCGGTAGCAGAATGCCTTGATGACCGGCAGGGCCGCCATGACATACAGGGCGACGCTGATGACGATCACCGTCGCCGTCACGGTGCTCAGCAGGAGCTGCCCCGCGCCGAGCACGCCGCCGAACACCCCGGAGGCCGAACCGCCGGAGCCCAACTGCTCCTTCGCCCGCTCGACCAGGTGATAGTGGTCCTCGATCCGACCGAGCGTCGACTGGTGATCGTGCAGCTGTTGCAGCCACCCCGGAACGGCATCGACCAGTGCGGTCGCCTCCTCGCTGACCGGCGGGATGACCACCGCGAGAAGTCCGGTCAGGGCGACGACCAGAGCACACACCACGACCGCCACTGAGCAGGCTCGGCGAAGTCCTCGGCGCACCAGCCACGCCACCACGGGCTCCAGACTCACCGCGATGAACGCGGCGAGCAACAGCAGCGTGAGCAACGAAGTGAGTTGGAGTACCGCGTCCACCGCATGCCACGCCAGGAGCGCCCCCACACTGAGCGCGAACCCCGCACGGAACCACGACCTCACCTGCGGCGGCCGCCGCTCCGAGGTCTGAATCCGGGTACGCGGTCCGCTACCTCGCCTGGTCGGCGTCAGATCGCGGGCGGTGTTTCCCGTGTGCGCGTCGGGCTCCACAGTCTCTCCTCTGACATAGGACCGTCAGCAGTCGGGCCGACCGCCAGTGACCGTCTGCCCCGCAAAGCCCCCTCGAACGCCCCCGCTCCGGGCCGCGCGTTCGCACATCGACCAGCACGCGGCGTAGAGCCGCGGGACGGGGGTAGGCGGAGCCGAGCGAATACCGACAGCGTTGGAGGAACGATGACCGCCAAGCCCTCGCCGATCCAGCAGAACCCCGCCGATCAGGAGGACGCCGAGCACCGCCCCCACCTGAGTGATCAGAAGCCGCACAAGGTCCCGGCGCACCGCGTGGACCCTGACGATGAGCCACAGCCCCCCGCAGCGGACACCGTCGCGCCCTGACCCCGGACAACCCCGAACGGGAAGGGCGCTTGCCGTCAGAATCGGTTGCGGTCGTGCACCGGCAAGCCCTCCGGCGTGAGAGATGAAACGGTGCCCGTGTGGATGGTGTTTCACGGGCCTTCAGGAGCCGTCGTCCGGTTCCAACACGAGTAGCGCGGCACGCGGGGCCGCCCGCGTGCCGCGCTACTCGTGTTCGTGAGTACCTCCAGAGGACGTCACGGAACCTCCGCCCGATTTCTCCCTGGGTGTCCTTGCGGGAGCGGCGCTGACGCACCCTTCGGTGGCGACAGGCACGGTGGCCGTCGTGAGTGGGGCCCGGGATGGGGGCGAATGGACCGGAACTCGGAGTCGTGGTCGGGCTCGTATTTGACAGGGACCGGGGCGAACAGTCCTACAGCGAGCAGTCCGGGTTCGGCGTGGACGTGGACCACGCGATGAGCCAGACCATGCGCGTCATGCAGCTGAGGCTCGGGCCGCCCGGTTGCCGTCGGCAAGGGACTGACGCAGGTGGCGCCGCGGGCCTGTCAGGGGTTCCAGTTGTGTCTGACCGGGCTGATCCGGCTGGTGGTCACGCACGCTACGCCCGTGACCACCAGCCGGATCAGCTCACACCCCTGGTACGACAGATCGCCCGGGTGCAGATCAAAGCTCGTAGAGCGACCTCGCGAATCCTGGCCCGGTTCGGGCCGTCCCGGGTCACGGTACGGCGGGGTGCTCGGGTCGGTAGACGGTCAGGCCCCTGGCGGCGTTACTCAGCCGCAAGCGGTCGGGGGCTTCCACGGTCTCGCCGTCCAGTGACATATGGGTGACGTCGTGAAGTCTCGTGAGGTCGAGAGCTGACAGTCGCGCCGAGCGGTAGACCCGGGAGCGGGAGAGAGTGCCGGAGAGGAAGGCAGCCACGAGCCTGGTCCGGGCGAACGGGTGGCTGCCGTCAACAACTCGGATGTCGAGCTTCCCCTCGTCCAGCGCGCTGCGGTGGCTTGGGGCGAAGCCCGGCGGGTCGTAGGATCCGTTACCCGCGAAGAGCAACCACACCTCTCGGGGCTCTCCAGCTACCTCGAGCTGAACGGGCTCGGCGGTGGCGAGGACACAGACGAGTGCCACGGCCAGCGCAGGCCACTTGCCGAGATGCTTCTCCAACTTCTCTCTCATGAGGACGAGTTCAGGGTAGACGCCCAGGCTGAAGGTATTGAGGAACAGGTGGTTGTCCCCGGCGATGGAGACCCGGCCCACGTCCACGGCGGCGCCGCTGCCGGCCTCAACCGCCTCGGCCGTCGAGCGCAGACTGTGCGTCCCGAGGTCGACCGCGAAGTGGTTGAGGGTGCCCCCGGGGAACACCGCCAGCGGCAGACCTCGCTCGGACGCCACCGAGGCGGCCAGGTTGACGGTCCCGTCCCCGCCACACACGCCCAGAGCCCGGCAGCCTTCGGCGGCTTCGGCCATCACCTTCGCCAGGTCGTCCCCGTGGCCGCAAACCCGGATGTCGGCCGCCGGCAACAGCTCGCGCAGCTCGGCGACCACGCCGTCGGGGGTGGCGTCGAAGCCAGGCAGGAGCTGGCTGCCCGATCTGCCGTTCACCACCACACTCAGTCCTTCGCCACGTGGTAGCGCCGGGACGGCGACGCCCGGCCTTGCGGCGCTGGCCGGGCTGTCGGCCCGACGAGGCCACCAGCGCAGCGTGAGTGCGGCCATCGAGGCGCCGAGGGTGGCCCCCGCGATCACGTCGCTTGGGTAGTGCGCGCCGACGAAGACCCGGGAGGCCATCACCGCGCCCGCCACGGGTGCCGCGATCGCGCCCAGGGTCGGCGACTCCAACGCGAGACCAGTAGCGAAGGCGGCGGCCGACGCCGAGTGCCCCGACGGGAAGGACGTGGTGAAGGGCTGCCGGGCGAGCCTGCGAACCAGCGGTACGTCGTTGAGCAGCGGCCGTTGACGTCTCGTTACGGACTTCGCCACCAGGTTGGCCGCCGCCGAGGCCAGGAGCAGCGATCCCACGCCGCGCAGCGCGGCCCTGCGAGCGGTGCGGTCACCACTGGCCGCCAGCAGCCCTGCCGAGGCCGTCCACAGGACGCCGTGGTTCGCCGACCGGCTCAGCCGGGGCAACCAGACATCGACGCCGCGCAGTCGTGCGCGCGCCACCCGCGCGAAAAGCCTGCTGTCGAGTTCCGTGATCCGTCCCATGGCAGCTCAGCTACCCCACTGAGCGCTCCGCATGCACGCCCAGACAAGTACCGGCGACATGGGCCCGCCTGACGGATACGCGGATGGCTCAGGTCTCGGCGACGAGCCGGGCTCGGCTATGCACCAGCGCTCCTCCCGCACTGCGGCCCGCTGCCGAAGTCGACGTTCACCAGCCATGATGCCAGCCGGGAGGAGAGGTGCGGGGTCGGGAGTCCGCCGAAGGTATGGCGGGTGGATGACGGGATACAAGGAAAGGGCGCTTCACCAGGCGGAGTCAACCGGGGCAGCATCCGGCGTCGACGCCTCTTCTCGTGACTCCGGAGGGATGACGGACGACTGCGGAAACCGGGCCGCTTGATCAGTAGACGCCCGCAGGAGCTCGATCTCCCGCACCCCGGCGTCCTGGGCCCGCAGCAGCGCGATCTCCTCGCGTTCGGCGAAGGACAGGTACCGGCCCGAGTCAGGTCCCAGCCGAAGGGTGGGCATGCCGCCGCCCTCGCGGAACCACCGCGAGCCGACCACCCCGAGACACCGCACGCGATCCCCGCCTCCTCGCTGGTCATACCCTCCGCGATCCGCACCCAGAACTCCCGCTCCACACCGCGCCGGATCGGGGGCCGCCCAGGCGAACGCATCGCCGGACGCCCCGTCAGCGTCGTGATCCAACCTGCTGGCCGTCCCATGCAACACCATCCCGATCAAGGTGTTGCGACCACCGGTTGAATCCGCCTTGACAGCCGCGATCCGAGTGGAAGACCACCGGGCCGTCGGGCCGACGGCTGGGGCAGGCGGCCCGCAGGGCGTCGGCGACGAGTTCGATCCGCAGGTGGTCGGCGGTGGCCCAGCCGACGACGCGGCGCGAGGCGATGTGAATGACGGAGGCCAGGTAGAGCCAGCCCTGATCGGTCGGGTGTACGTGATGTCGCCGCACCAGCGGGTGTCGACGGCCGCCGGGATCAAGCTCACCCATGAACCACCGAGACCAGGGCCGGGCAACACCTCTCGACGCGCGGGCCGGGGCCACCCATGGCCGTACCTTGGCCTTTTCGCGGCACCGCAGACCGGTTTGAGTGCCTTTGCTCTCCTGCCTGAGGGAGGGGTGGTTCATCTTGGCGCGCCTCCTGGGCCGATCCCCTCTGACTACAGGAAATGTCGGATCGGTGCGGTGGAGGCCTCGAGGGCGCGCCGACCGACGGAACGCCGGCGCCAGCGTGCCGGGTTGAGGGGTTCGCTGCGGGCGAGATCCTCGTCGAAGTGCTGGTCCAGGCGTGCGGTGAAGCTCTCGTCGATGGCGGCGAGCATGATCTCCTCGTCGTGGTCGAGCGAGCGGCGGTTGAAGTTGGTCGACCCGACCAGGGCGGCGATGCCGTCCACGGTGATGACCTTGGCGTGCATCATCGTCGGCTGGAACTGCGAGATCTTCACGCCGCACGCGGTGAGGTCCTCGAAGAAGCGTTCGCCGGCGAGCTGGCACACGCGCTTGTCGGTGTGCGGCCCGGGCAGCAAAATCTCCACCTGCACGCCCCGGGAGGCCGCCGCGCACAGCAGGTCGATGAAGTAGCGGTCAGGGGCGAAGTAGGCGGTGGCCAGGCGCAGCCGTTCCTCGGCGGAGGCGATCACGACGCGCAGCAGGGTCTGCATGTCCTGCCAGCCCACGCTGGCCGACCCGCGGACGACCTGGACGACGCAGCCACCGGGCTGTTCGTGTTCGCCGAAGCGGTCCGCCGCGTCGTAGAGGCCGTCGTCGCGGCATTCGGCCCAGTTCTGGGCGAAGGCGGCTGCGATGCCGTCCACGGCCGGGCCGCGGACCTGGACGTGGGTGTCGCGCCACTCCCGTGGGTTGCGTGCGTCGCCGCACCATTCCTCGGCGATGCCGACGCCTCCGGTGAAGGCCGTTCGGGCGTCGACGACCAGGAGCTTGCGGTGGCAGCGGTGGTTCTGTTTCAGCGGGGAGAGCCAGACCGGCCTGCGGAACCAGGCGACCTGGACGCCGGCGGCGTCCATCAGGTCCAGGAGGTCCTGTTCGATCAGGCGGCTGCCGAAGCCGTCCAGCAGCAGTCGTACCCGGATGCCCTCGGCTGCCCTGGCGGCCAGGACGTGGGCGAACTGCCGGGCGATGTCGCCGCGCCAGTAGACGAACGTCGTCATGTCCACGGTGTACTGGGCTTCCCGGATGGCCTGCAGCATCGCGGGGAAGATCTCGTCGCCGTTGCGCAACGGCAGGAGTTCGTTGCCCTCGGTCGCGGCGATTCCTATCAACCGCTCCAGGCGCCGCCGCAGGGCCTGCATTCGGGTGGCGAGATCCTCCGAAGGCTGGTCGGTGGGCCGGGTGTCGCTGTCGTGCAGCACGTGGTCTCCCTATATGGAGGTGGGCAGCATCATCGGATCAGCGGCCGGGATGCGAATCCCGCGACGGGCCGTTGCCCAGTTCGGGCTCCAACGCCTCGGTGACGGCGGGGACGCCGAGGCCCATCTCACCGCGCCAGCTGTCGAAGGCCCAGGCGGTGGAAACGACAAGGGCAAGTCCCAGCAGCCATCCCCCGAGAACGTCGCTCACCCATGTGCACGCCGAGCGCGACGCGGGTGTAGCCCACCCCGAGGACCGAGGGGAGCGCCGCCGACCAGGCAAGGGGCCGCCGCCTCGGTCGCCGCCGCCCACACGGCCAGTCGCCAGGCCCCGCGGTTGAGAAGCCAGCAGACCGCGGCGGCGACGAGGAGTCGCATCGTCCATGGTCCCCAGAGGTAGTCGCTGCTGACGTGCAGGACGCTCACCCAGCCGGGGTGGGCCAGGGGCGGCGCGGTGCAGATCGTCGGCGGTGCCCTGGTCGAGATCACGCAGCGGTTCCCGCCGCGACTCGATCAGTAGCAGCAGGATTCCGCAGGGAACGGCTCCCGCGGCGAAGGCGGCTGCAGCGACCAGCAGGCGCGCGCCGAAGCGCCGGTCGGCGCGGGAGCGCCGTGTCGGGGGAGTTTCAGCCGTGAGTCTCATGATGCGCAGCGGCTACCCCGTTTCGGGGCGCTCAGCGCCCACAGGACGAAGTCTCGGGGCTCAGGCGCCCGGGTCGGGGCGGACGGGTTCCGGTATACCGGCGCGCACTGCTTCGAGTTGGGCGGCGAAGGCGACGCCGAGGAAGAGCGCGATCGCGGTCAGGTAGGACCACAGCAGGAGGGCGACGAAGGCGCTGAGCGGGCCGTAAACGGCGTCGAACGATCCGCTGATGCCTACGTAGGCGCTCAGTGCCCAGGTGAGGGCGGTCCACAGGATCAGGTAGACCCCGGCGCCGAAGGCCAGCCAGGTGTAGCCGGGTTGAGCGCGCCGGGGCGCGCGGCGAAAGATCACACTGGCTGACAGCAGGGCCAGGAGCAGGCCCAGTGGCCAGCGCAGTAGTGTCCAGGCCTTGGTGACCGTGGGGCTGAGTCCGTACACCTCGCCGACGGACTGGGCGATGTCCTGGCCGGCCACCATGAGGACGAAGCCCAGGCCGAGCGGGAGACCGGCGAGCACGGCCATGCCCAGGCCCCGGGAGTACTTCAGGAGGAAGGGGCGGTCGCGCTCGTCACCGTAGATCCGGTTGGCTCCGCGCTCGATCTGACACATCGCGGTGGCGACGTTGACGAGCGAGAAGAGCGCGCCGAGCCAGACCGCCGCCTGCCCTCCGCCGTCGGCGTGATCGCGGCTGCGGTCGAGGACCTGCTGGATGACGTCCGAGCTGGGGCCGGCGCTGAGTCGGCGGATGGTCAGCTCGACCATCCGGCCGATCTGCTGAGTGTGCAGGACGGAGGAGAGTCCGACGACGGCGATGGCGAAGGGCACCAGCGACAGCGTGGTCTGGAAGGCGAGGGCACGTGCGTGGCTGAACCCGTCGGCGTAGCGGAAGCGCAGGAAGGCGTCGCGGGCGAGCCGCCACTGGCCGTAGTGCCGAAGGGCCGACAGCGCCTCGTTGGCTGAGAGTTCGTCACCTTTCAGATGGTGGGTCTGCTGGACGTGTGTGGCGGTGCCCATCACATTCTCCTGTCGGCTGGGCGGGTTCGGGCTGCGGCGGCACCACTGATCAGGGCCGGGCAGGGGTCACGGGGCCCTCTAGATGTCCCGGGCTCGCCGGGTACCGCGTGCGGGTACAGGGCGTGGCGCGCGGAGCAGCAGGGCCCGGGGTTGTATCTCCACTCGGAGCGTGCGGCCCGCCGGCACGGGTTCGCCGTCGACTTCGCGTGGAACGTCTTTCTCGAAGGCGAGGTCGATGCGGTGAGCTCGGAAATACTCGATCGGGCCACCGGCAGCGAACTGCGGCGCGCACACGCGGACACCGGTGGGGCGCTGGGTGAGGAGACGGAGCAGAGCTCGGAGCCAGCCGCCGAACCCGCGAGGGTTGAGCAGTACGAGATCGAGCCGACCGTCGTCAGGGCGGGCTGCGGGCAGGAGGGGGATTCCGCCCTGCAGGGAACCGACGTTGCCGATGACAACCATCCGTGCCCGGCGCGCAGCGGGGGGCTCGTCGTCGAGCTGGATGGTCGTCCAGAACGGATGGTCTCGTAGATGCCGTAGGCCGGGGAGCGCGTACGCGGGCCAGCCCAGTATGTTCTTCAGCCGGCGGCTGGTCTGAGCCATGATGGCGGCGTCGAGCCCGGCGCCCGCCATCGCGGCGACGTAGGTGTCCTTGATCCCGTCGCCGCTTGCCAGAGCGAGGTCGGCTCGCCACGGCTGGGCGGCCAGGGCAGCGGCGAGGGCCCGGCCCGGGTCCGTGGGTATGTTGAGGTTGCGGGCCAGCAGGTTGCCTGTGCCGCAGGGGACGATAGCGAGTTCCACCCCCGGTGTCGACAAGTAGCGGATTGATCACCACCTTCGCGCGCTGGGGCAGTGGAGAGCGTTCGCGGGCGGGAGTTTGCCGCCAGCAGTAGCGCGAAAGCCGGCCAGCGCGAGGGCTGGCTCAACCGGCAGGCGGCGAGGATGGCCAGTCCTCCGTAAAGGGCCAGGGCCGCCCCCGTATGCCCGGAGGGAAAGCTGGAGGTCGGCGGAGCTCCGTCGAGCCTGAAGACGTTGGGACGCGGACGCGCCACGACGACCGTGGTCACCAGGAAGACCACCGCCTGAGCCGCCACGCTGCCCCCCAGAAATGCGGCTTCGCGCCATCTCGGCCGGGGTGGTACCAGGGCGAGGGCCAGCATGCACGACAGTGCCAGCGTCACCACTACGGGCGTGCTGGCCAGTTCCGACAGCCAGGAGGTGACAGCAACGCCGACCGGGCTTCTATGGGCCGCGAGCGCGCGGTCGATACCGTCCCCCGACCACACTTCTCCGGCGACCGCCAGCAGGTGGACCGTCACCAGCCCGGCGCTCACCATGCACGCCACCTGCCCCAGCAACAGCACCGCGGCCCGGAGCGCGGCACGTCTTCCCTCCAACGTCATGCGACCCTTCTGCCCGCGTTCCCCCCGATCATCCCCACCCGTGTCCGGTCGCCACTCACCTACGCCCGCGCCGGGGATCCCGCTCCCGACATCAGCTCAGCGCGGACAGTGCCATCGTGCGAAAACCGAAGGAGAGCGGGCGACGGCTAACGGCCACGGGAGCCAGCGTCGAGTCAGCCGACGGGAATGTGGCCTTGCGTGGACTCCTGCCGTTGCGACGTGCCCTTCTGAAGGGCCCGTGTGACGTCGAACGGTACGAGTGTGGCGGCGACGTGGGGAAGCCGGTCGACGGCCTGGGCGAGCCGGTCGCCCGCCCGGGCGTGGAGCAGACGGCCACTGAGGGGTCCGTAGGTGCGGCGCGGGATGAGCAGCGTGACATCGGTGTGCCCGTCGGCCGTGGCGCTTGCGGCCAAAGCGGCCACCGCGTGGGGCAGTCGGCGGTCCGGACACTCGATGATCTCCAGGGACACGTCGGCGGCGCGGCTGGCGGCCCAGCGGTGGCGCAGCTTTTCGGCGTGCTGTTCGTCGATCATGAAGTGCACCGCGTGGAGTTCGGTGGGGCGCAGGCTCTGTGCGTGGTGCAGGGTGTTGATGACGGCGAGGTCGAGCCGGTCCACGAGAACGTAGGCGAGGCTTCGGTTCCGGAGCTGGACGGTGGAGGATGCCGGGGCGGCCTCCAGCGCGCTGGTCTCGGCGCAGTAGCGGTGGTTGGTGCGGATCAGCGCCCAGACGCCGAACGGGAAGACGACGACGACCATCCAGGCGCCCTCGGTGAACTTGGTGACCGCGAAGACCACCACGACGGCTGCCGACGCCAGGGCCGCGGCCGCGTTGACGGCGATCTTCGCCGTGCGGTGCTTCTCCCGGCGCGTCCAGTGGTACTTCACCAGGCCGGTCGCCGCCATCACGAACCCGGTGAAGACGCCGATGGCGTAGAGCGCCACCAGCTTCGTCAGGTTGCCCCGGGTGACGACGAGCAGGACCAGCGAGGCCGCCGTCAGCACGATGATGCCGTTGGAGAAGGCGAGCCGGTGGCCCCGGACGGTCAGCTGCCGGGGAAGGAAGGAGTCCTCGGCGACGAAGCTGGCCAGGAAGGGGAAGCCGTTGAACGAGGTGTTGCCGCCGGTGTAGAGGATGAGCGCGGTCGCGATCTGGACGAAGGCGAACATCACGTTGCCGAAGCCGCTCTGGCCGAAGACCAGGTGCGCCTCCTGGGCCAGGACCGTGGGGCTGCCCGAGGTGAAGGGCACCGCGTGGGTCTGCCAGGCGAGCGTGGAGACCCCCAGCACCAGGACGCCGAGGACGCTGCTCATGATGACCAGCGTGCGGCGGGCGTTGGGTCCCTGCGGGCTGCGGAAGGCGCTCACGCCGTTGGAGATGGCCTCCAGGCCGGTGAGGGAGGAGCCGCCGTTGGCGAAGGCGCGCATCATGATGAAGAGCGAGGCGCCCATCAGCATACCGCCGCCCGGATGGCCGACGTCGATGACGCCGGGTGCGTGCAGGTCCGCCTCGCTCAGCCTCGGCAGGTCGCCCGCGACGAGACGGACCATGCCGACGATGACGGTCAGCCCGGTCGCCCCGATGAACAGGTAGGTCGGTAGCGAGAAGGCGTTGCCGGCCTCGCGGATGCCGCGCAGGTTGCCGTAGCAGAGCAGGCACACCACACCGACGGTGATCCACAGCTTCTCGTGATCGATGTTCACATTCCCGAGCACGCGCAGCAGCGACGCGACCGCGTCGGTACCGGCCGCCGTCTGGACGGCTACCGTCACGATGTAGTCGATCAGAAGCGCGACCGCCGCGACCTGCGCCACCCGCGGCCCGAAGTTCTCCCGCGCCACCACGTACGAGCCGCCGGTGCGGGTGTACGTCATCACGACGTCGCGGTAGGAGAGGGTGAGCAGCAGGAGCAGCCCGAGGATGACTCCGGTGACCGGCATGACCAGCGCGAAGCCGGCCACGCCGACGGCGGGGATCAGCTGGGTCAGCATCTGCTCGGTGCCGTACGCGCTGGAGCTGATGCAGTCCGGCGCGAGCACGCCCAGCGCGATCGGCTTGGACAGCTTCTCGTTTCGCAGCTCCGCACTCACCAACGGCGGACCCAACAGCGCCCGCTTCACCCGGTATCCCAGGCCTTCCGGGAGATCGATCTCCTGCGGGCGCCTACTGTCCAGGCGGTCCGGTGCTGCGGTCATCCGTCATCCCCTCCGGTCACGCGTGCAGGCGTCGGTCCGGATCGGCGCCTGCTGACTCCGCCTTGTGAAGCACCCTCTCCTTCTTGCCCGTCATCGACCTCGTATGCCTGAAGGGATCGACCGGCCTCGTGCAGCTCTCCCACTCCGCGTGCGACGTGACTCAGAACGCTCGCTGCCGTGGTACCCGGCCACGGTCATCGAACTGGCGACACGTGAGGTGATCGGATACGCGATGGCTGAAGCTCCACCTCGCGGTTGGGCACTCTCCCCCATGGCGGGAGCCTCCTGCTCGGCTCAGCAAACCGCACGGAGGCCCCCGGCACCGCTCCCGCTATCCTCCCGGGAGTGTTTGACCTCGGGTCATTTGCGAGAGCGTCGCTCTCAGGGATCAGGTGTGGCGTGTCGGGCGGAATGGGTTTCGAGGGCGTGGCGAGGATGCCGCCGGAGGGCGGGCACAGTCGTGGAGCAGTGAGACCGGGGCGGTCGCGTGTCGCCTGATCAGCGATCTCGACCTTGACACGCTGGTGCCTGCCCGCTCTCTTCTGGGGGAGGTCCTCGAGTCGAAGTGGACCTGGCTGGTGTCACTTTCCGCGACTCCTCTGGCCTGGACCTCCTGCTGCAATTGCGGCTGGACGCGCAGGAGGGCGGCGTTCCGATGGGGCTGGCGTCGGCGTCGGAGCAGGTGGGCCGCCTCTTGAACATCACCGGTGCCATGCAGGTCTTCTCAGTCCACCCCTCGGTGTCGGTAACGGGTGAAACGATTTCAGCCGTTGCCGACACTCGGTTGGCGACGCCCTCTCCGAGAGCTGACACCAGGGTGCCGGACCCGTCCGGGCGGAGGGGTGTTCACCCGCCGCCACGGGGCAGTCGACCCCATGGCAGCGCAACCCGCCTCTTCCTGTGCTTGGGACCGAGCCGAGAGGATGAACGATTTGACCCGCAGTGGCGGCCCCCCCGCCATCCAGTGACGCGCAGCACCCGTGCCTGCCGACTGCGGGCCAACGGCGGCGGCTGCTGTTGGCCGGCCTGCGAGCACAGGTGGCCCGGGGCCGCGACTTCACCGGGCAGGCCCTGGTCGACTGGCAGTGGATCGGCGACCGCGACCCCTACTGTCAGGAGCGGATGGAGGACATCTTCTCCTGATCGTCTCCGAACTGCCGGCCAACGCCGTCCTGCACGCCGACGGCTCCCAGGAGCTGATCCTGGACGCCATCGCGGCCGTGGGGGGCATCGAAGTCCTCGATGCGCAGCACGGCTGTTCCCCGGCCTCGATCCCCCTGCCGCCCCGGCCTGCCCGGTGGCCACGGCCTCCACATCGTCGAACGCCTCTCCGACCAGTGGGGCGTTGCCCCCGCGAGGCTGGCAAGACGGTATGGGCCGAGCTCGGCAGCGCGCGGTTCGACCCCGCCGTCGAAGCGAGGCCGACGCACCACGAGTAGTGGAGCATTTGTCGACGGCGTTGCGCCCGGGTGGTGATGCGAGGTGTGGGAGAGCGCGAGAGCGCAGCGTCGGCTGCAGGGCCACCAGCCGCGCTCCTGCGGACAAGGTCCCGGCTGCCGGCTCCGGGCCATGCTGTGAGCCCCCCCCCGGTCGGCGACCCACCCACGCCGAGGCGAAGGACAGACGCCAGGCGGCTGGGCGGGTCCGTTCACTCCTCCGTGAGGAGTGCGGCGCGCAGGTCCTTCAGGATGCGGGTCAGGATACGGGAGATGTGCATCTGGGACAGGCCGAGTTGTTCGCCGATCTGGGCCTGCGTCATCTCGGCGCCGAAGCGCATCGACAGGATGGAGCGTTCCCGCTCGGGAAGCGCCGCGATGAGGGGCTTCAGTGCCTCGTGGTGGAGCACGGCGTCGAAGCCGAGCTCCTCGACGGCGAAACGGTCGGCAAGACTGCCGCCGTCGGACTGGTCGGTGTCGGCGGGTGCGTCCAGGGAGTGCGCGCTGTAGGCGTTGGCGGCCTTCAGTCCCTCGATGACCTCCTGCTCGCTCAGCGACAGGTGCGCGGCGAGCTCGGCGACGGTGGGTGCGCGGTCGAGCCGCTGCTCCAGCTCGTCGGAGGCCTTGGCGAGGGTCAGGCGCAGTTCCTGCATCCGCCGCGGGACGTGGACCATCCAGGTCGTGTCGCGGAAGAAGCGCTTGATCTCGCCCGTGATGGTGGGCAGCGCGAAGGTGGTGAACTCGAACTCCAGGGCCGGGTCGAAGCGGTCGATGGCTTTGATCAGGCCGACCGTGCCGACCTGGATGATGTCGTCCATCGGCTCACTGCGGTTGCTGAACTTGCGGGCCGCGAACCTCACCAGCGCCATGTTCAGTTCGATGAGTGTGCCCCGGACGTAGGAGTACTCCCGGGTTCCCTCCTCCACCTCCCGCAGCCGCTTGAACAGCTCCCGTGACAGCTCCCGCGCGTCAGCCGGGCTGACCGCGCCCGGGTCGTCGATCCGCGGGAGAGGCAGGGCAGGGGAGGCGGCGGCCGGCGCCGAGGTGGGAGGAGCGTCCTCGGTGAGGCTGTCGGCGGTCATGGTGGCCAGTACCGCGCCCCGTAGGTGTGACATGAGGATCGCTCTCCTTGGGTCCGGCCGTCAGGCATCCGATGGGTGTCGTGCTCCTTCGTACCCGGCTTTGAGGGGAGCATGCAACCTCGCCACCGCATTGACCGATGTCAGACCTCCGTAGCGGCGTGGGAGACCGGCTGCCCCGGGAGGACATCCCGAACCGGGGCGAATCTTCCCGCCGGACCGGGGCAGGCGACGTGGTGACAGGGCGATACGAACCGGCCTTGAAGGAGACGCGATGAGTGCCAGCGACAAGATCGAGAACACCGGCGAGAAGATCAAGGGTGCAGTCAAGGAGGGCGCCGGCAAGGTGACCGGCAACGAGCGCCTGAAGGCCGAGGGCAAGGCCGACAAGGCCAAGGGCGACGTCAAGCAGGCCGGCGAGCACGTCAAGGACGCTCTCAAGGACTGAACGGCCCGGCGCCCATGCACGTGGGTGGGGTCCCAGCTCGATGTATCGGCTGGGACCCCACCCACGTCTGCGTTCCCAGCTGCTCCCTGACAGGGCCGGCAGGCCACGCGGACGAGGAATCCTCCGTGCGTGGTTCGGTGGCGAGAGCCGGGGTAGTGGAGCGGGGAGGTTTCGACATGGCAGCCCCGCGCAGCCGCCGGCTTGTAGGTGCGCCGCCGTCCTCAAGGGGTCGTGGTCGGCCTGGCGACGAGACGACACGACGGAGCGCGATTCCTGGGCCACGGGGCAGTCTCGGCCGGACGGCGCTGGGTCGCGACCGGGCGCCGGGGTTGTGGGTGGCGGTGACGTCCGCGCTGTCGGACGCACGCTCAGGTCGGTCGCCCGGTCGCCCAATCGACCGGCCAGCCGAAGAGAGTGACAGAGGTCGGGGGCATCATGATGGGACATTCGCACGCGGTCAGCGGAGCACTGCTGTTCGCGGCCACGTCGCCGCATCTTCCTCCCGTACTGGTCGGCCGACAGTTCGGGGCGGGCGACATCCTGATGGGCACGATCCTGTGTGCCGGCGCTGCCCTCCTGCCCGACCTGGATCACCACGACAGTACTCTCGCCCACTTCCTCGGGCCGGTTTCCAGGGTGCTCTGCCGACTGGTCGGCTGGATCTCCGGCGGTCATCGCCACGCGACCCACTCGCTGCTGTTCGTCGCCCTCATGGGCGGTGGCAGTTGGGCCGGCATCACCTATCTGGGTCGCGGGTTTACCCTGGGCCTCACCTTCTGCCTCCTGGCCCTGGCCATCCGGGCACTGCACCTGCATCCGCCGGGCAGAGGTCCGGCGGCCTGGGTCCTCCCCACCGGCCTGGCCGCGCTCGGGGCAGCCGGCCTGGACTCCTGGCTGCCGAACGCCCCGCACTGGCTGCCATGCGTGGTGACCCTGGGTGTATTGGCGCATCTGCTCGGTGACTTTCTGACCCGGCGGGGCATACCCTTGTTCTGGCCTCACGGGCGGCGCTACGAAATGGCTCTGATCAAGCGCACCGGCAACAGCGTCGAGACGAAGTTCCTCGTCCCGGTCATGACGATCGCTACCTTCGCAGTGCTCTGGTTCACGGCCTTCCCCACTGCCACGCTGGTCACCTGAGCATGTGAGACGGTGCCCCAGCTGAGGTAGCGAAGCTACCCGGCAGAGCCACCATCAGGTGGTTACCCGTCGCTCCGTGGGAAGGCACCGGGGATGTGCCGCCTCTTTGGGATGTCCAGTGCTCCCGCCCGGGTCCGGGCCACCTTCTGGCTCGTCGCAGCACCCGACAGTCTGGAACAGCAGAGCCGTACGAACCCCGACGGCACCGGGATCGGGGTCTTCGCCCCGGACGGGAAACCCGTGACGCTGCGCCAGCCCGTAGCCGCATGGCAGGACCGCGAGTTCGCGCTCGAGGCGCGTGATCTGGAGTCCGCGACGTTCGTCGCCCACGTGCGATATGCCTCGACCGGCGGCCTCAGTATCGCCAACACTCATCCCTTCGAACTGGACGGGCGGCTCTTCGCGCACAACGGCGTCATCCAGGGAATGGACGCCCTGGATGCGGAGCTTGCCACCGAGGGCCTGGGCTGGCGCCCCGCTGTCAGCGGCAGTACGGACTCCGAGCGGTTCTTCGCCCTGATCACCCGGGAGATCCGCAGGCGCGACGGCGATGTCGGCGCGGGAATCGTCGCGGCGGCCCGCTGGGTCGCCGCCCACCTGTCGCTCTACGGGCTCAACCTGGTTCTCACCACCCCCGACGGGCTCTGGGCCCTGCGGTATCCCGACACGCATGAGTTGTACGTCCTGGATCGGTCCGGCGGCGGCCACCACCTCGACATGTGAGCCAGCCGCGCGTGGAGTAGCCGGCCGTGCCATCGTGTTCGTCGTGTGCTCATCGTCGAACCCGTGGTCGTCATGGAGCTGAGCAGGTCACAGGGGCTCGAGTGCGCAGTCACCGCCGACACGCGCGAACCGGCCGTGGTCCGGGCCGCCTCGGCCGGCTTCAGGCGCCCCGGTCGGCGGCCGTTCTTGATCTTGCCGGCGCCTCACGCTGCTCGAAGCCGGTACGTCTCGTCCTGACCGAAAGTGCGTGCCCCCAACGGGCGGGAGATTCACTCGCATATCCGTGCCATCTCGGGGCAGCCGGTCTCCGACGCTGACTTACGGAGGTCTGACATGGTTCCCCTGCTTCTGGTACTGCTTCTGGCGCTGATCCTCTTCGGGGCCGGCTTCGCGTTGAAGGTGCTGTGGTGGGTGGCGGTCATCGTGCTGGTGGTGTGGCTCCTGGGCTTCATCGCGCGTGGTACCCACTCCTCAGGCCGTCGGCACCGCTGGTACCGCTGGTAGCAGCGACAGCTGAGCCCTACCCACGTGTGCGGGGCGCACCCTCAGAACGGGGTGCGCCCCGCGTGCGCGTGCCGGAGGCGTCTGATCTGGACAGCATATGAACAGACCACTTGGGCCACCACGAGCGCTCGTCGCGCCCGGCCACGCAGGTCCTGATTGAGTGCGGTCGTTGTGCGGCCACGACGGCCTCCACACCAACCACCCCCGTCCGCGGTCGACGACAGGTCGGTCGGTGGGGCCGCGCAGAAGCGGTCCCGCGCACGTACCGCCTCGAGGAACCCGCGCGGAGCGTTGCCGCCCGGACAGTGACAGGGCTGTGCTCGCCGGTGACCCCGTCGAGCACAGCCCTCTCACGCGTGGGAACTACCAGCTGGCAGCGGCTGCGGGTGCCGACGGTGTCGGGGCGCGGGCGATGAACCCGATGACCCAGGCCACCAGCACGATCACCGCCACCCACCAGAGTGCCTCCAGGGCGAATCCGGTGCCGAACATGAGAAGGCCAGCATGAGAACGAGAAGCAACGAGAAGCAGGGAACCATGGTGCGCCCTCCCCAGTCCTTGTCGTGGGCCCGCCTGCCCCCTCAGGCGCCCAGCGTGCAGCGGGCCTTGACGCAGAGGCCGACTGTCGTTATCGGAGTGCGGTCCGCAGCCCGACCCCTCGCGTGACCGCGTGACCGAGGTGGGCCGGGTCACTCTCCGCCGGTGTCATGAGGTTCGCTACCTGCGGAGCGGGTGAGGTAGCGTCCCCGGACGACATGACTGGTGCCCGGCTCGGTTTCGGCGCGGCCCTTGGCCGAGCACGGAGCCGAGGATCGGAAGTTGACGGTGGCGGGCCTGTGGCCTGGCGCCCTACGAGGAAGGCGGCGTCTCATGGCCGGATCGACGAAGCCCCCCACACAGCGCACGGGCGGCGGCACCGCGCAGGTCGGTGAACCGGACCTGCGGCGCCTGCTGGCAGGACTGACCGCCGTGCGCGACGGCGACTTCGGCACGCGGCTGCCCGACGATGCCGACGGCCTGCTGGGCGAGATCGCCACCGTGTTCAACGGCATGGTCGACCAGCTCTCCCTGTTCACCTCCGAGGTGACGCGGGTGGCTCGCGAGGTCGGCACCGAGGGCCAGCTCGGCGGGCAGGCAGCGGTGCCCGGCGTGTCGGGGACCTGGAAAGACCTGACCGACTCCGTCAACGCGATGGCCGGCAACCTCACCAGCCAGGTCCGTGACATCGCCCAGGTCGCCACCGCCGTCGCGAAGGGCGACCTGTCCCAGAAGATCGATGTCGCGGCCCGCGGCGAGATCCTGCAGCTGAAGAACACCGTCAACACGATGGTCGACGAGCTGTCCGCGTTCGCGGACGAGGTGACCCGGGTCGCCCGCGAGGTCGGCAGTGAGGGACGTCTGGGCGGGCAGGCGCAGGTGCCGGGAGTCGCGGGTACCTGGCGGGACCTGACCGACTCGGTCAACTTCATGGCGGGCAACCTCACCGACCAGGTCCGCAACATCGCGCAGGTCACCACCGCCGTCGCGAAGGGCGACCTCTCGCAGAAGATCACCGTCGACGCGCGGGGCGAGATCCTGGAGCTGAAGAACACCGTCAACACGATGGTGGACCAGCTGTCCGCGTTCGCGGACGAGGTGACCCGGATGGCCCGCGAGGTCGGGACCGAGGGCATCCTGGGCGGCCAGGCCGACGTGAAGGGTGTTTCGGGGACCTGGCGGGACCTGACCGACTCGGTCAACTTCATGGCGGGCAACCTCACCGCGCAGGTCCGCTCGATCGCGCAGGTGGCCACGGCGGTGGCCGAGGGCGACCTCTCGCAGAAGATCAACGTCACCGCGCGCGGCGAGATCCTGGAACTGAAGAACACCATCAACACGATGGTCGACCAGCTCTCCTCCTTCGCCGGCGAGGTGACGCGGGTGGCCCGCGAGGTCGGCACCGAGGGCAAGCTCGGCGGCCAGGCGGACGTGCGCGACGTGTCCGGTACCTGGCGCGACCTGACCGAGTCCGTCAATGTCATGGCCGACAACCTCACCGACCAGGTCCGCTCCATCGCCGAGGTGACCACAGCGGTCGCCCAGGGGGACCTGTCGCAGAAGATCCGGGTGGACGCGCGGGGCGAGATCCTGGAGCTGAAGGAGACCATCAACACGATGGTCGACCAGCTCTCCTCCTTCGCCGGCGAGGTGACGCGGGTGGCCCGCGAGGTCGGCACCGAGGGCAACTTGGGCGGCCAGGCCACCGTCCGCGGCGCTTCCGGCACCTGGAAGGACCTCACCGACAACGTCAATGTGATGGCCTCCAACCTCACCGGCCAGGTCCGCTCGATCGCCCAGGTCGCCACCGCGGTCGCCAAGGGCGACCTCTCGCAGAAGATCAACGTGGAGGCCAAGGGCGAGGTCGCCGCCCTGGCTGGGGTGATCAACACGATGGTCGACACACTCTCCGCCTTCGCGGACGAGGTGACCCGGGTGGCCCGCGAGGTCGGCACCGAGGGCACGCTCGGCGGTCAGGCCCGGGTGCCGAACGTCGCGGGCACCTGGAAGGACCTGACCGACAACGTCAACTTCATGGCCCACAACCTCACCAGCCAGGTCCGCAACATCGCCCAGGTCACCACCGCCGTCGCCAGGGGCGACCTGACCCGCAAGATCGACGTCGACGCGCGGGGCGAGATCCTGGAGCTGAAGACCACCATCAACACGATGGTCGACCAGCTGAGTGCGTTCGCCGCAGAGGTCACCCGGGTGGCCCGCGAGGTCGGCAGCGAGGGCCGGCTCGGCGGGCAGGCCGAGGTCGAGGGCGTCTCGGGCACCTGGAAGCGGCTGACCGAGAACGTCAACGAACTGGCGGGCAACCTCACCCGCCAGGTACGCGCGATCGCCGAGGTCACCAGCGCAGTGGCCGCGGGCGACCTGACCCGCTCCATCACGGTCGACGCCTCCGGTGAGGTCGCCGATCTGAAGGACAACATCAACTTCATGGTGGAGTCGCTGCGCGAGACCACGCGGGCCAACGAAGAGCAGGACTGGCTGAAGTCCAACCTGGCCCGGATCTCCGCCCTGATGCAGGGCCGCCGCGACCTCGCTGTGGTCGCCGAGCTGATCATGGACGAAATCACCCCCCTGGTCTCCGCCCAGTACGGTGCCTTCTACCTCGCCGAGGAGGCCGACGACACCGTGTTCCTCAATCTGATCGGGTCGTATGCCTTCCCTCCCGGCTCGACGTCCACCAGCTTCAGGCTCGGAGAGTCGTTCGTCGGCCAGGCGGCCCGCAGTCGACGCACGATCGCCGTGGACGCCCTTCCGGCGGGCTACGTCAGTGTGTCGTCGGGCCTGGGGCGGGCTGAGCCCGTCTCGCTGGTGGTGCTGCCGATCATGGTGGAGGACCAGGTCCTCGGCGTCATCGAGCTGGCCACCGTGCGAACCTTCACCCCCGTCCATCGCGCTTTCCTCGAGCAGCTGATGGAGACCATCGGCGTCAACGTCAACACGATCGTCGCCAACGCGCGCACCGACGAGCTGCTGGGCGAGTCCCAGCGGCTGACCGGCGAGCTCCAGGCCCGTTCAGCGGAACTCCAGGCTCGGCAGGAGGAGTTGCAGTCCTCGAACGCGGAGCTGGAGGAGAAGGCGGTCCTGTTGGTCTCCCAGAACCGCGACATCGAGACGAAGAACCTGGAGATCGAGCAGGCCCGCCAGGAGCTGGAGGACCGAGCCCACCAGCTCTCCCTGGCGTCGACCTACAAGTCGGAGTTCCTGGCCAACATGAGCCACGAGCTGCGCACCCCGCTCAACAGCCTGCTCATTCTCGCCCAGCTGCTCGCGCAGAATCCGAGCCGGAACCTGACGGCCAAGCAGGTCGAGTACGCGGGCATCATCCACTCCGCCGGTTCGGACCTGCTGCAGCTGATCAACGACATCCTCGACCTGTCCAAGGTCGAGGCGGGGAAGATGGACGTCACCCCGGAGCGGATCCCGCTGCGCAAGCTGCTCGACTACGTCGAGTCCACCTTCCGCCCGCTGACGAGCCAGAAGAGCCTGCGGTTCACCATTGAGACCGCGCCGACGGTGCCCGCCGACCTGCTGACCGACGACTACCGGCTGCGCCAGGTGCTGCGCAACCTGCTGTCCAACGCGGTCAAGTTCACCGAGAAGGGCGGCGTGGAGCTGCGGATCGAGGTGGCGGACGGCGCGCGTGTGCCGGAGGCCGCCCGCCGCGACGACGGCCCGGTGATCGCCTTCCACGTCGTGGACACCGGCATCGGGATCGAGCCCCAGCACCTGGAGAGCGTCTTCGGGGCATTCCAGCAAGCGGACGGGACGACCAGCCGCAAGTACGGAGGAACGGGCCTGGGCCTGTCGATCAGCCGGGAGATCGCCTTCCTCCTCGGCGGTGCGATCACCGCGGACAGCGTGCCGGGTCAGGGAAGCACCTTCACGCTGTACCTGCCCGCCGCACGGACCGAGTTCGTGGAGTTGAATGCCCAGAACTCGCGTGCGGCGCTCGAAAGGAGATCCACCGATCTGGATCCCGTTGCGGGCGAGGCTGAGGTGCCGACGCCCGCAGCGGTCACCGAAGTGGCCCAGCCCAAGCGGCTGCTGGTCATCGAGGAGCGGCCGCGCGGCCTGCTGTCGCTGGTCGCGGAGAGTGCCGTCGCCGACCTCGCGGGCCACCCGAATCTCGGGGACCCGCGCGCGGCCGTGGAGGTCATCACCACGGTTGGCGCCCAGGAGGCGGCAGCGACGCTGGCCGCGACGCCGTGCCACTGCGTGGTGCTGGAACTCGACCTGCCCGACGGCGCGGCCCTGGACTTCCTGGAGGACATGGCCCGCGACGCGGCCCTGCACAGCGTCCCGGTCCTGGCGCACAACAACCGCCGCCTGGGCGCCGCACAGGAGCAGGCCCTGCAGCAGCGCGCCACCGGGCAGCCGCTCGAACTCCTTTCCAGCTTGGACGAGTTGCGCGAACGCATCGCCCTCCATCTGAGCGCCGACCAGCCCGGCGACGTGCTGCCGCTGGTGCGCACCGAGGGTCCGGCAACCGCACTGGCCCAGCAGGTCGACGGCTCACTCGCCGGGCGGACCGTGCTGGTCGTGGACGATGACGACCGCAACCTCTACGCACTCACCGGGATCCTGGAACTGCACGGCATGCAGGTGCTGCAGGCCGAGAACGGACGAGCCGCGATCGACACCCTCACCGGACACAGCGGCATCGATCTGATCCTGATGGACGTGATGATGCCGGAGATGGACGGCTACGCCGCCACCACCGCCATCCGCGCGATGCCCGAACACGCGGACCTGCCGATCATCGCCGTCACCGCCAAGGCCATGATCGGCGATCGGGAGAAGAGCCTGGCCTCCGGAGCCAGCGACTACGTCACCAAGCCGGTCGACGCAATCGACCTGATCACCCGCATCGAACAGTGGCTGCGCCCCTAGGAGTCCGCGAACTCTTTCCCCAGCCGTCGGATTCACCCCAGACCGCAGCAAGCGTTACCGTTCGAAGTGGTGCACGTCGGGCCCCGCCTGCAAGATCTTCGTCGGACTTTCAGCCTGCCCGACCGCCGCACCGACGACCAGGCCAGCCGAGGAGACACCGATGCACGACTCCCAACCGCCCCGGAACACAGCAGGATCCGGTGCGGCTCAGGCATCTCACCCGGTCGCGGCACAGCGTGGAGCGGCCGACCGGTCCACTGAAGCGCCGACCCCGCAGGAGGGCGGGGGCGTCATAGGTCGGCTGACGTCGACGGTCGAGCGGCTGCGCGGCGAACTGACCCGGGCGCAGGCGCAGGCGGACGGGCGGGCGCTGGTCGAACTCGCCAAGGGGATCCTGGTGGAGCGGCTGGACGTATCCCCCGCCGAGGCCGGCCGCCAACTGGACACACTGGCCGGGCAGTCGAAGCTGTCCGTGCTGGAGCTGGCGGCCGACCTGGTCAACCAGGCCTCCCACGACCGGATCTCCGACCTCGCCCGCGAGTTCGTGGCCTCCGCGGGCGAGGCTTCCATGGGTGTCCGACTGCGCAGCGCAGAGGCCGGGGCGCTGGGTGCCTCCGATGTACAGGCCGTGGCGCGGTCGGTGCTGGAGCACGCTCTTCGGCCGCTGGGCGCGCGGGCGGTGGCGATCTGGGCGGCCAACTCCGACCAGTCCCTGACTCTGGCGGGCAGTGCCGGCTTCGCCGAGGAGGAGGCGATGCGTTGGCGCCACGTCCCTCCCGGTGTGCCCGTCCCAGCGCGCCGAGCGCTGATCGATCGGGCCCCTACGGTCTACGAGTCGCTGGCCGCAGGGGGACTTCCGTCGATCGGTCAGCGGGAGTTCGGCGGCGGACGCCTGGCGGTTCCGGCCGGTACGGGTGGTCGGATCACCGGCGTCCTGGAGGTCTGCTGGCCCGGCGACCTGCCCAGGCAATCCCAGTCGCTGCAACGACAGTTCGAGGCCCTGGCCGAACTGTGCGCCACAGCCCTGGAGTCCCGGCCGGCCGTAGCGAATGACGAGGGCGGCATCGATCCGCAGACGGCCGACCTGCTGGAGCTGGTCCACGGTCTTCAGGATCCCTGCCTGGTACTGCAACCGGACCTGGACGCGGCCGACCGGGCCGCCGACTACCTCGTCAAGTACATCAACCCGAGCTTCGAGGACTTCGCCGGCCGCCCGCGCAGCGCCATCCTCGGAGCTCGACTGCTGGAGGCCTACCCACTGGCCGCCGAAGCGGGCGGCCTCTTCGAGAAGGTCGAACACGTCCTGGCCACCGGCGAATCGTTCCGCTCACCGGGGATGCAACTCTCCGCACTGGTCGACGGCGTCCCGCTGACCACCCGGGCCAGTGTGAGCATCAGCCGCCACGGGACCCGCGTGGTCGTGATCTGGCGAACCGAGGACGGCACTGCCCGCGTCGCCAGCCTGCTCCAGCACGCACAACGCCTCGGACGCATCGGAGGGTTCGAGGAGAACCTGCACACCGGCGAGATCGCCTGGAACGACACCCTGTTCGACCTCCACGGCCTGCCGCCCCACGCCAAGCCCATCCCGATCGAACATCTGGCCGCCCACGTCCACCCCGACGACGAACACACCATCGACCGATTCCTGCGCACCCTGCTGCACCACCAGCGGCCCGCCTCCACCGCCTTCCGCCTCCAGCGCGCCGACGGCATCGCCCGGCACATCCGGGTCGTCGCCGAACCCGTCCTCGACGCCGATGCCCGCATCACCGCCGTCCGCGGCGCCTACCAGGACGTCTCCGCCCAGCACTGGACCGAGGTCGCACTCGCCGCCACCCGCGACCAACTCGCCCACACCGAACAACAGGCCGCCGAACGCAACCGACTCGCCCTGCAACTGCAGCACGCCATCATGCCGCCCAGCCGCGGCCCACTGGACCTGCACGACCTGCGCGTCGGCGTGCGCTACCGGCCCGCCGAGAAGGACCACCTGGTCGGCGGCGACTGGTACGACGCCCTCGCCCTGCCCACCGGCCAGGTACTCCTGTGCGTGGGCGACGTCGCCGGCCACGGCATCGAAGCCGCCACCGGCATGGTCGCCCTGCGCAACGCCCTGCGCGGCCTGGCCGCCACCGGCGCCGGCCCCGGCCAACTCCTCGGCTGGCTCAACACCGTGACCCACCATCTCACCGACAACGTCACCGCCACGACCATCTGCGCTCTGTACGATCCACGAACCCGTGCTCTGCGCTGGGCCAGGGCAGGCCATCTCCCGCCCATCCTGCTGCGCGACGGCCAGGCAACCGAACTGCCCACCGTCGCCGGGATCCTGCTCGGCGCGATCGACCAGTGCGACTACGACGAGGGCGAAGTCCAACTGAAGGCCGGCGACACCCTGATGATGTACACCGACGGCCTCATCGAACGCCGGGACCGCTCCCTGGAGGAATCACTCGACGACCTGCTCAGCACAGCCGGAGCCGCCGACGGCCATGCGGAGCTCGAGCGTCGGCTCGACCACCTCCTGCGGTACAGCAGTTCCGACACCGACGACGACACCTGCCTGATCGGGATCACCGTCCGCTGAACCCACCACGCCCAGCTCGGACGAAGCGGCGGACCGATGCCTCAGTGACCGCGCGAGCGTCGGGCAGAGGCGCCGCAGCATGCCCCCAGAACGACGGGGCCGCAAACCGGCACATTCTCCACCAAAGAGTGCTCACATGGGTGCGGTCAGCGCGGCCGTCTGGGCCTACAAGTCGATGCACTACGCCGAGGAAGCAGTTCGCATCCTGCTCGCACAGGGGTACCCGCCGACGAACTCTCAATCGTCGACACGGACCTGCAGAGTCACGCAAGCTACTCAGGGGAGCCACGAGGTTCTGGTCCCTGACAGCTGAGATTGATGTTGCTGGTGGGGGGTAGGCGCTTCGCATGGTCGACCTCCGGCGGCGCTGGTCCGCAACTAGAGGGCCGTCGCTCTGGACCACCTGTTGAAGGTGGCCCCAGTGCGCGTCGAGGGGTATGCCGCGGAACGCGGCCAGGGAGAGCCGCACGCCGGCGTGGTCGCCCTACGGCTCTCCTGGCGAGGCCGGAGTCGGCAGATGACGAACGTGGCGGAGGTAGTGAAATGACGACAGAACCCTCGGACGACGGTGTCTACGGGAGGCCGGTGGAGACGCCGCAGTCGCGGATGGCCGGAGAGGAGGTTCCGCCGCCCCCGGAAGGGCTCTCGAAATCCGTTGTCGACGGCCCGGAGTTCACGGCGCCCCTCCCTGCGGATGCCGAGAAGCCGCCGGGAGTGCCGGAGCCTCCGACGGAGGGACGGTTCCGGCCGCCCGCTGAGCGCCAGGTGTCCGAGGAACGAGGAGCTGTCGACACCACCGTGGCCGAACACGAGGACGAAGTGCCCGACTGAACCGCCGGCTCGGCTCTCGCTCGACGCGAGGGCCGAGCCAAGCGCCGTCTGTCCCGGCTCGCCTGGTCGACTGGTAGTGGTGCACTCGGGCCGCGGGGGCGGCGGCTGCGTCCGACGCCTCGGTGGCCCGGGCGCGCCCCCGGGCCGGTGAGTGCGCTCGGCGCCGCCTGGAGTTCTACCTGACACGCGCACCTTGGAGCGCCTCAGGACCGCCAGCTGCCTGCCACGCCGAGCAGGACGAGCAGCGCACACATGCCGACGTTGACCACCCGGTACGACAGGATGACGGCCGCGAACTCGCGGAGCATCGCGCTGGGCCAGTAGTACGCCGCCGTGGGCGCGCCGAGGACCTGACCGCGCACGCCCGCTCTACGGGCGGTCAGTGCCGACCGCAGCACGTGGAAGTTGTTGGTGACGATCACGCACCGGTAGCCCGGCCGGACCTGTTCCATCAGGGACCGGCTGAACTCCAGGTTCTCCTCAGTGCTGGTCGACCGGTCCTCCTGCGCGATCTGCTTGAGCGGAACTCCTCGTGAGATCAGATAGTCGGCCATCGCCTGCGACTCCGAGCTCCGCTCGTCGGACCCTTTGCCACCGGAGACGACCAACGTCGGCGAGCTTGCGCGCGCGCTCTGCGACCGGTGGACGGCGAGTGCGCGGTCAAGTCGGCTGGCCAGCAACGGCGGTACCTCGGAGCCGTTGATCAGCCCCGAGCCCAGGACGACCACGAAGTCGACCGGGCGACGGACGGTCAGCCATCCGTAGAGGAGGGAGTAGCCCACGAAGCACAGCAGGAGGAACGAGAGGTAGCCGACCGGCAGCAGCACGGCTGCCGTAGCGATGTGCAGTGGACGGCTGTGGGTGCGTAGGGCAACCAGAACCAGAGCAATCAGGGTGAAGACGCCCACGCCGGCCCCCAACGAGAGCAGGTTGGCCGGCTGGCCGCCCTCTTTGCGGATCATCGTGATGCCGTTGGCCACCAGGAACGTCGCAGTCACCACGCTGGCCACCGTTGCGACGACCGGAAGCGCGCCACTTGCCATGCGCGTCAGGCCGGTCGGAAGCCGGTCGAGTTCGCCCAGCAGGCCGGCGGTCAGGGACGCGATCGCGAGGCCGAGGAGAACCCCGTTGCCGAAGCGGCGCCGGTCGCGACGGACACGGAGAGCGAAGAGCGCGAGGAACAGTACAGCCAGGAGGTATGCGGTCATTCAAGGGATCCTGTGAACGTTCTACCGGCTGACGGGGGACGGCGCCGACTCCGTGGGACCGGCCTTTCCCGAGCGGCCGTACTCAGGCCGGCCCCGGGCTGGCATGCGGGGGTGGCGTGCGGAACTTGGGCCGAACCGTGCGAACGGGTTTCGGGCGGCCCCGGGTTGCGGGTCCGCCGGTCGCCGCTGTCCGTCGGCTGCAGCTCGGGGGGACCAGGGTTGACGTGCGGTTCGTCGTCGTCAGTGCACTCGGGCCGTAGTTCCGGGGGGCCGGGATCGGTGGGCATGCTGCTCTCCCCTCGGGGTCGGCGACCACTGCGGCGCCCGGTAACGGACCGGGACGCCAGTTGTACAAGCACCTGACCGTTCTTGACGGCGCCAAACACCCGGAGGCCTGTTCGGTATCTTCTCCCGCACTGCGCTGCTCCTAATGCCGGGACTGGTCCGCCGCTGATCCGCGGGCCGTCCGAGTCGGCGCGGTTGGCGCGGCAGAGGGCGCGGTCGCGGGCTGCGGGCTGGGCTGGGTGCGATGCCGGGCCACTTCATTGCCCAAGCACCACGCACCCACGTGCAGCACGTGCAGGCTGGAATCCACCTGGTGGGAGGAAGAGATGGACATCTACCCCCGACAGGCACCCGGAGGTGTCAGCCCAGCTTGTGGTCGAATGATCCGGACAAGCGCGACACATCCGTCGTGGCGCGGTGTTCAATCCCCCTTGCGACTACCCTCGTCCCCGTCAGCGACCGGCGACGCAACAGCTCACGATCCGTCAGGTATGAGGCGCGGCATTCGGGGCAGCCGAGGACGCGTCGGCCGAGCTGTAGCGCGCCCGCATGGGCGGCGGCCACCGCGACCGGGGGCCGCCGCCCATCCGGGCGTGTCCTACCGGCGCGGAAGGGTCAGTGCGACGGCGGTCCAGTGAGCCGGCCGGCGCCGAGCGGAAGGATTCAGCCGTTGCGGACAGTCTTGCTGCTTCCTGCATCACTCATCCGCGCATGCGATGTCGGGGTAGGGGCCAGGACTGGTCCGGGTGACGCGCGGCAACCTGGTCCCGCCGCCCGACGCCCCGTACGCTGGTCCGTTGCCCCCGGATGGCTCTACTGCTGGGATGTGAGTTGCTTTGTGGGACGGACGATCACAGCCCCTGGCGCACGCCGTGGACGGGCTCCGCGGAAGGGCGTCGGAATCGGGGGTGATTTCGGGGACCCTGGCGGCGATCGACGGCCCGGGCGAAGACGCCTCCGCGTCTGCTGCCCGGAGGGCTCCCGCCTGGGCCGCCGCCTACTGGGGAGCACTGCGACGGACCCCGGTCGCCGCGTGGGACGATAACCTCACCGACTGGGCCGCCGCCCTGACGTACTACACCGTGCTGGCCCTGTTTCCAGTGCTGCTCGTCGTCCTGTCGGTTTTCGGCCTGTCCCAGCCGGCGTCCACTGCCGGCGTGATCGGACACATCGCGGGGGCCGCGCCCCTTCAGTCGCGGGAGCTGTTGAGCGCTGCACTGCAGGAGATGACCCAGCAACGGTCGGCCGCCTGGCTGCTGACCGTCTTCGGCACGGTCGGGGCCCTGTGGTCGGGATCCAGCTACCTCGGGGTCTTCCGCCGGGCCCTGTACGCCATAGAGGGATTGGACAGTGACCGGCCCGTTCGACGAACGGCTCCGCGGATCGTCCTCACGGCGTTGGTGTTGGTGCTGCTGCTGGTGGTCAGCGCGCTGGCCCTGGTGTTCACCGGGACTCTGGCCCGCGAGGTGGGTCGGCTGCTCGAGTGGGGGGACGCTCCGCTGGCCGTCTGGTATGCCCTGCGGTGGCCGGTTCTCCTGATCATCGCCATCACTCTGGTGCTGGTCCTGTACCGCTCGGGCCCTGCGGTCTCGAGGCCGGTACGGCGCATGGCGCCGGGCGGCGCGTTGGCGGTGGGCCTGTGGCTGGCATCCTCGGCCGGATTCGCCCTGTACGCCTCCCAGACGGGAACGTACCGCCGACTGTACGGCTCGCTGGCGGGCCTGGTGGTGTTCCTCGTCTGGCTGTGGATCTGCAACCTGGTGCTCCTGATCGGAGCCACGTTCAACGCCGAGCTGACCCGGCTGACCGCGGGGGGCGACCGGCTCCCGGAACCCGGCACGCGGGACTGCGAATGCCGCCCCGGAGACAACGCCATCGGGCGCGGTTGACCTGTGGCGGGCTGGAGTTGCCCGCCAGTAGGCCAGGCATACTCGCCGTCGTCACTTCTGATGGATACCGAGGAGGCCAAATGATCACCGACCTGGACGGCATGGCGGTGGCGGAGGCACTATGTGGCCGAGCGGGACTTCGTGAACCACCACGTGGGCCTGTGGGTCACGGCGGAGGACGACGGCACGCTGGTCCTGGCCGGCACCCGCAGGCAGCGCCGACGGCATGATCTACCGGCTACGCGTGGGTGGTGGAGTCGAGCCGGGGTCGACTTCGGCCCATACGGTTTTGCCGTCCTCCCGGGTGGCCACCCCCCACCGGTCGGAGAGGCGTTTGACGATGTGGAGGCCGTGGCCGCCGGGCAGTGCAGGGAGGTGGGGGGAGCGGGGCTGCGGGACGAGGGGGCTCGCGTCCAGGACCTCGATGCGCAGCACGGTCGGGGTGGCGTGGAGGATCAGCTCCTGCGGACCCCCGGCGTGCAGGGCGGCGTTGGCCAGCAGTTCGGACACGAGCAGGAGAACGTCCTCGACGCTTTCCTCCGCGGAGGGGGTGCGGTCGGCCGGCCATCGCCAGTCGAGCAGGGCCTGGCGGGTGAAGTTGCGGCCGCGGGACACCGGCCCGGGTAGGCCGGCCATCACCAGGCGCCGCCGTTGTCCTGCGGCGGGCAGTCCCGGGCGCTGCGTGTCACTGGGTGGCGGCGGTCCGCCGCTGCTGGTCAAATTCGTCATCCTCTCGGTTTGGTACGAGGGACCGGTGTCTTCTCTGCGCGTTGGGGGGCGCCTGCCCCGGCTCGGAGAGAAGACACCACTCTTCGTGGGCGGACGGGCTCAACGCCGAAGTGTCAGTTCTCGGAAACGGCTTCATCGATCGAGGGATGGATCGAGAAGACCCCGGTGGCGCCGGTGATGTCCAGCAGGCGGGCCACCTGGTCGGGCACCGGGGCCAGCCTCATCGGCACACCGGCTTGCTGCGCGTCCAGGCGGATCTGCAGTAGCAGGTTCAGCCCCGAGGAGTCGCAGAAGGTGACACCTGCCAGGTCCACCACCAGCGCGGCTGGCCTCATCGCGAGGGCCTCCTCCAGTAGGGAGCGAGCTGGACCCAGATTGTCGAGGTCAAGGTCGCCGACCAGGCGGCATACGACCGCCCCGGTGTCGGTGCTCCACGACTGCGCCCGCACCTCGGCGGCATCCTCGCCGCGGTCCTCGAAACTCATCTGCTCAGCCTTCCCCGCCAACGTGGCCTGCTTGATTGCGTGAGAGCGACGCTCCCGCGGACGACCTTAAGAGGGCGATAAGAGCCAACTCGCCCTGGTTTATGTGATCACCCCGGAGGGTCATAGGGGACTTACCGGACAGAGCTCCCTCCAGTGAGGCGGGAGTCACCGTTCGAAGCCTGCCGATGAGGCCGTCCACGCGAATTCCGCAGGAGATGGTCCGTCACCACGAGGAGCAGATCAGGACCAAGTTTGAGGAAACGGCTCTTATCGCCCTCTAAGGTCAAACACCTCCGGGAAGGTAGCGGGGGGTGGGGTCCGTGGTCTGCGTCACCCTTCTCGCCGTCTGCGCTTGAAGCATGCGTCCGTGGGCAGGCGGCCCGAGCGCAGGCGGCGATCGCCGTCGATGACATACGTCGCTCGGTGACGTTGCGCAAACCGATATGGCCGGACGCGACAGGAGCCGAAGATGACGCACGCGGTGGACGCCGACATTCCCCTCGACCGGGACATCTTCCTGCGCACACTGGTGCGGGAACTGGCCACCTCTCTCGAGTCGGTCGTCGGCCTGGCGGAGGCGTCCGGCTACATCAGCCTGGTCGGGCAGACCGTGGGGACCCACATAGACGACATGTACACGAGCGCTCTCGCCGTTGACCGGCTCTCCCGTCAGCAAGTCGCGGACGTGCTGGTGGACCTCAAGCAACGCATCCACGGCGACTTCTACATCATCGAGCAGGACGACCAGAGGATCGTGCTCGGAACCCACAGCTGTCCTTTCGCGGAAAAGGTGATCGGCCGTGAGTCCATGTGCATGATGACCTCCAATGTCTTCGGCACCATCGCCGCCCGCAACCTCGGCTACGCGCAGGTCGAACTCGTGGAGACAATCGCGCGCGGAGCGGCGGGCTGCCGTGTCGTCGTGCACCTGGTGCCCGGGACGGGCGCGGGCAGGGACCCGGGGCGGGAGTACTTCGGTGACGCGCCCCCGGTACTGGGGACCCTCGGCACAGGGCTGGTGGTCGAATGAGTCTGGGCCTGTTCCAGGCCATCGCCCGGCTGTTGCCCAATCCGGTCCTGCTGTGCACGGCCGACGGGCAGATCCTCGCCGCGAACCCGGCCGCTACCCGCTTCGTCACCCACCTGCGCGCAGGCGCCGACCTGTTCCGCCTCGCCGCGGAGGACTCCGATCTCCTACGCCTGCACATGGCCCACTGGCTGCGCAGTGGTGACCCGCTACCCGGCTCACTGACGGTCAGGGACCCCGGCGGCCACCTGGTGCGCTTTCGCTGCCACGGCGCCCGCGCCATCTGGTGGGACGGCCCGCAGCCGGCCGTGCAGCTGCACATGACACGCCTGGACCACACCGACCAGTTCGTGGTCCTGAGCCAGCAGGTGAGGGCACTCAACCGCGAGATAGCCTTCCGCCGCGCGACCGAGGCCGAGCGCGAGCGCCTCCTCTGTGCCGAGAAGAAGGCACGCTTGCGACTTCAGCGTCTGTACCGGCTGACCGCTGCTCTCGCCTCGGCCGCCACCTTGGCCGAGGTCGCCCAAGCTGTCCAGGAGACCGCCCCCGCCGCGCTGAACGCCACCGGCGTCGACCTGCAACTGCACTCACGCCGACTGATCCCCTCCCTGGAACCGACCGACACGTTGCTCGCCCTGGCCGGAGACACCTGGACCGACCTCGACCAACGAATCCCCAGCGCACCCGATCGAGCGGCTCAAGGCGAAGAGGCGGCGTCCCCTGACGTGACCACGGTACGCGCCCTGCTCGAAGCGGACAGCGTGGATCTGGGCAGCCTCCTCGTGCGTCACAGACCCCAGGACGGACCCGAGCCCGAACACCTGACGGCCGTCGCCCAACAGGTCGCGCAGGCGGTGCGCCGCGCTGGCCTGTACGAGCACGAGCACCGCGTCGCCGAGCGTCTACAGCTCAGCCTGCTCCCGCGCCTGCCGGCCATCTCCGGGTTCGATCTGGCCGGGTGCTACGCGGCGGGCACCGACCAGGTCAAGGTCGGCGGCGACTGGTACGACGTCCACCTTCTCGACGACGACCACATCGGGCTCACCATCGGGGACGTCGCCGGCCACGGTCTGGCCGAGGCCGCCGTCATGGCCCAGATCTCCGCGGGCCTGCGCAGCATCGCCATGCGCCGCGGGCACCACCCCGCCGCGGTCCTGCACGAACTCAACGACTTCGTCGGCCGGTACCACCCCGATCTGATGGCCACCGCCTGCTACGTGGTCTTCAACCGCCGCACCCACACCCTTCGCTACGCCAGGGCCGGTCACCCACCGCCCCTGGTGATCAGCGCCGACGGCACCAGCCGCTATCTCGACCAAGCCCTGGCACCTCCGGTCGGCCCCGTACAGGAGGCAGCCTATTGCGAGGTGGCGGTCGACGTTCGGGACGGGGACACCCTCCTGCTCTACACCGACGGGCTGATCGAACGGCGCGGAGAGAACCTCGACATCGGCCTGGGCCGCCTGAGAGCCCTGGCCCACACCGGTGTCGGCCTCACCGCCGCAGCTCTGTGCGACCTGTTCCTGAGTCACCAACCCGGCACCGAATTCCCCGACGACCGCGCGCTCCTTGCCATCACCTTCCCCACCCCCGAACTTCCCGCGGCTCGGCCGGCAGCAGGACAGCGAACCACGCTCTCCCAGCCAAGAACACTGATCCTGGAACAGCCGTGAGCACGGCGCCGGCGATCTGCTTCTCGCATACATCGACGCACGCCATCTGCTCACCGTATCCTTGTAGGATTTTCAATCCGGCCGGATCAGTGGCCGATGGACCTCACCACCGTGGAGACACAGGTGCCCCCAGCCCATGCCGCTCAGCCCCACCCGCCCCGCGGTGACCATTCGTGTTGCGCCTACAGCGATGATCGGCAAAAGTCGTTTGCGGTGACGGCGTTCGTCGGCGCGGGGCTGGCCAATGGAGAGCGGGTGCTGTACATCACCGACACCACTGCGGCACGCACCGTGACCGACGCACTCGGGGCGGCCGGACTGGACGTGGACTCCGCCCAGGCAATGGGGCAGCTGGCGGTCCAGGGGGCGTCGCAGTCCTATCTTCGGGTGCTTCCCATCGACCCGGACGCGGTGATCGCCGGGATGCGGCGGGCCTGCGAGGAGGCGCTGGCAGCGGGATATCCGGGGCTGCGGGTCGCGGGTGAGATGGACTGGTGCAGGAGGAGCGTTCCGGGCGCGGAGCGACTGCTGGAGTACGAACTGCGCCTCGAATCAGAGGTGTTCGCCGACCTTCCAGTGACCGGGCTGTGCCTGTTCGATCGGCGCCTGGACAGCGCCGGCGCTGCGGCCCTGCCGATCGCCGCCCACCGCACGCACGTGGCCCCAGGCCCCCACGGCGAAGGTTCCCTGCAGTCGGTGCCAGCGCTGCATGTGACGCCGCTCCACGAGGGGCCGGGGGCGCGACTGGTCGGTCATGCGGACCTGGACTCCCGCCCGGACTTGACGGTAGCTCTGGGCGCGCTGGTCCGCCTTCCCGGCGCCGCCGTGCACCTCGACCTGACCGGGACCGACTTTCTCGACGTCGATGCCCTCGCCCAACTGGTGCGCACGGCCGGCATTCTGAGGAGCGAGGGACGGCGGCTGGTCCTGCATCAACCTCCACCGTCGCTGCTGCGGGCAGTGGAGATGTTCCCCGACGAGTGCAGTGTCCTGGAGATGGCGGCATGACCAACACCGTGACCACCGCTCCGGACGCCGGGGCCTTCGTGCATCCCGCGCTGTTCTACCGCACCCCGGAGGAGTACGTGAGCAGGGTGGGCGGCTTCGTGCGCGCCGCCCTCAGGGCGGAGGAACCAGCGTTCGTGGCCGTGCCCGAAGCACATCTGGACGCTCTGCGCGAGTGGCTGGGGGGCGACGCCGAGGGTGTCGACTTCGCGGACATGACGGTGCTGGGCCGAAACCCCGGCCGGATCCTGGCGGCCCTGCAAGTCTTCGCCGACCGGCACCCCGGGCGGGCCGCCCGCATCGTAGGAGAGCCGATCTGGGCCGGCCGCTCGCGCGCGGAGACCCTGGAGGCCACCCGGCACGAGGCGCTCATCAACACCGCCTTCGCCGGCCGTACCGCCACGATCCTCTGTCCCTACGACGTCACCACCCTGCCCGAACAGGTGGTCGCCGACGCCCGGCGTACCCACCCCACACTCATCGAGGACGGCCGTGACCTGACCAGCCCGGCCTACGTCGACCCCGCCGTCGTCTGCGCCGACTGCGACGAACCCCTTCCCGAACCAGTGCACGCCCTGACCTTTCGCTATGCCGCGGGCCACCTCGCCCAGACCCGCCGACATGCCCAGGACTGGCTGGAGAGCACGGGCCTGGACCGGACCCGCAGAGGCGACCTCGTGCTCGCGATCAGCGAAGCCACCGCCAACTCCGTCGCCCACGGCGGCGACACCGGCACCCTGCGACTGTGGACCACCGAGCACGGCACCGCCATCGCAGAGATCCGCGACAACGGCCACCTCGCCGACCCGCTCGCCGGACGCCGCCGCCCCGCCCTCACCTCCGGCAACGGCGGCCGAGGCCTGTGGATGATCCACCAGCTGTGCGACCTCGTCGAAATCCGCGCCACCGCCACCGGCCTCACCCTCCGCCTCCACCTCGCACCCTGAGCACAGCCCCCAACACGGTGCGCCCGGCCGAGCGCCGCGCGGCGGCCAGGGCGCTGTAGAGCGGCACATCGGGTGATGAAGAACCGTTTCCGCGCCACGGCGGGGCACGGAAATCAGGGCTAGCTGCAATACCAGTGACTTAGTGGTCCCAGGCTCGTCTGACCGTGACGGGTGGGTTGATCGGGGCGGTCTTGTGGTGCGGCGCGATGGTGACTGCTTCGAC